>JAQZBM010000124.1 GCA_029238945.1 Clostridia bacterium | reverse complement strand
AAATCGCCTCAAACAAGTTAGCTGATGACAACACAATTGCAAATACAATAACAACAGTAAAAAGACTGTGTATCCTGAATTTATACTCATTTATCTGTTTTCTGCTCCTGCGTATTGATAACAAACCGATAACCAGAACAGCAGTTATTAAAAGGTCTGTAAAAACAGCAAGATATATCATACTCAAGCCTCATTTCCTAGATAATTATTTAAATAATCCCTTATATCATCCCGTAAACACTCTTTGATTTTAAATTTAGCTTCGTTTTCAATACCAAAAAATTTCTTCATCTTGAACATTACATAGCTATTATCCGGAGACCATGTATAAGCTTCAATGCTACTCCACTTATATAGGTGTCCCCAATAAAAAATTCCGGCATCGCAGATATAGTTGCCATTTAAGAAATTGATAAGGAACTGGATTGCTGCTAACAAGAAAATATATGCATTCGCCATAACCATTGGCTGATGTGACCTAAAATAGCTAAACAGGCTTCCTGCAGAGCTAATGAGGAATAATATTACTAGCAATATCGTTATCACGCTCATCCAGCTAAAAACCTTATACTTATACTCATTAATTTGTTTTCTTGCCTTAATTACCATAATTATATCTAAAACTAACACAACAGTAATAACTGATACACATATGCTAATAAGATACTTCATTCTTACATCACCTCCGAATGGTCTTTTGCAGACAAAACGACCTGATGCACCCTACAAAGCAAAAGGGACGGTTCTTTTTGCTTTGATTCATTCCCGTATATTTCTTTGGCTACTTCACCCACCCCGTTATGGCGTTCTCTTCGCTGCTCCCCGTACTATTTACCTCTTTTATCTGGGGCTTTGGATACCATAAGACAGGCATACTTTGGCCATGGGTGCTGATACATGCATTATCTAACCTTGTAGGCTTTTAGGGCTGGTATTTATGAGTATTGTTTGTTATTTTTCTATATCTTGAATCATTTATGAACCTTTTGCCTAAAGCTGCTAAACTGCCGCCAACTAATCCGATTAATATTGCTACTGGCAATGTCTCTTTTCCTTCCCAACCTAAAAAATTACCTTTTACTCTAATAAAAACTAAACACCAGAATACAAAAATGAAAATTGCCCAAATTATATTTATTGCAGTATAAATTATAATTCCTTTCTTCTTTTGCTTCTCCCAATACTTTATAAAGCCTTCTGTATCTTGAAAAATCAAGTTTTTAAATCCACTCCATGATTTGTTTCTTGAATCACTCATATAGTTCTCCTTTTTTGATGGTTCTGGACAATAGATACAAATCAAACTCCCCATAAATATCAGTAATGAACATTCAATTCTTTTATAAGCTCCAAATACTTTTCTGCCCCATCTCCTGTGAATTCAAAGGCGTTTCCAAATCCCTTGAATGTACTGTTGCCTATATCATAATATAGTACTGGATATAAAGCAGAGATACTTATATCTACGTTCTTGCCGTCTTTGTGAGTAGCTATTGCTGGAATCCTAGTCCCTTTTACTATAATACCGTCCTTAAATTCAGCATATGGAATAAGCTCTCTGAACTTATCAATATCTATTCCGACTTGCTGATTATTATCATCGTTACCTGCTAGTACAATCTTATCTATTTCATAAAGCATCTTTTCCATCCTTGCTTTTTCAAACCTGCTTGGCCCTGACAAGCCGAAAGGATAACAATAGAGGTACACTAAAAATGCCGCTGTTATAGAAATTCCTAATATCGCTGTTGTACTCAGACATACCTTTCGCTTATTCCTTTTATTCAGCTTAAACAACTTATGCACCTCCAGCAGAAAATCTTCTTAGCCATGTGCGAAATATGAATTCTTAGCTTCCATATTCCATTTTCCTTGGTTTCATTAAGACCTTAACACCTTATGAATTGAACTCTTAATAAAAGACGTCTATTCCTTCAACTATATTTGTTAAGAAGTGACCTGATCCACTTATATCCCTCATTAACATATTCTTTACTTGGATTTGTATCTGGTGTATGCTCAAAAACAAAAATAACATCTTTTGACTTTGTTAAAGCTTCGATAATTTCATCAATTCTACATCCTTCTATATGTTCTTGTGTCGGATGGACAGGTGTCCAAATATAACTATCTTCTTCATAAATTACGTTATGTAGATGTACTACTTTTATAAAATCACTCCACTTTGATATATAACTTATAATATTGTTTCCAGCAGCAATAATATAATCGCCAATATCGATGCATAATTTGATATCGTACTTCTTCCATATATCAATAGGAAAACTATCTAGATAATTTATCCCTGCAGCAGAACGATTTAACCCTAGCTTAGGTTCACATACTATTTCTATAGAGTATCGCTGTTGAATTTTGTTTAACCTATACAAGCCTTCTTCTATTAGCTTATTCACATCGCCTGATGAAGCTTCTTTGAAATATGGAAAATGCACAAGAATATACTTTGCATCTATAGCTGCCATTTTCCTTGATTGTACTTCTAATTGATTCCACGCAAATTCAGGATCGTATTGAAGTTTTTCAATTAAGTCATATTTACTTTCTCTACTTATTAAAGGAGCGTGTATACCAAGACTAATCTTTCTATTTTTATATAACTCTAAAAAGTCAATCAAAGCTTTATCATTCGGAAACTCCCCTATCTCAATATGTTCAATATCATCCAGAAATAAATCTAGGAAATGTTCTGGGTTCGAAAGGATTGTACTGCCAGAAACGCCTATCTTGTGTGACATTTAAATCCCCTTCCTCATTTTCTACACTATCATATATACATGAAGCCAATTGTTAAATTTAACTATTATTAACATTTTACTACATTATCCCTTATTCTAACAGTTCTGCAACAAAAATTAACGAGAAATATCCTACACTACATGGAACGACACGGGGGTCGTTCCCTACAGGGTAACAATAGTGGGTTCAAGATGAGCAAAAAAAAGCCCCGGAAATTCCGGAGCTTCTAAGTCTAAATCTTAGTGTTCGTGGTCATGTCCGCAGCCGCAGTCACAGTCATAATCCAATTCATATTCTATTGCCTCATGGCAGTTAGGGCATACAACCTCTTCGCCATTTTCAAGTAAGCTTTCATCAAGATATACATACTCGTGGCAATGTGGGCATTCTACTTCAACGTAGTCATAATCGTCTTCGTCTTCATCATCTTCGAAGTCGTCTTCATCATCATAAAGCTCATCTTCAACATTTGAAAGATCTTCATCTAAAGCTTCTACATATTCATCAAGCTCGTTTTGTGCATCACTAAGCTCGTTGATAGCATCAGCAAAATCTGATAGTACCTCCAATATGTTCACCATAAGCTTGCCATTGTCTGAGTTTTCATCAATTTTCATACCTTCAGCAAGTCCTCTTAGGTATGCTATTCTTTCATATAAATATTCCATCATTACTCCTCCTTGTCGTTTGTAGCATGTTTATGCATTAATATTTTTATTGTATCCACTTTTATTAGGTATATTCACTAAACTCTTTCCATGTATTCGCCGGTTCTTGTATCTACTCTGATTCTGTCGCCTTGGTTAACGAATAGTGGTACGTTAACTGTAGCACCTGTCTCAAGAGTAGCCGGCTTTGTAGCACCTGTAGCTGTATCGCCTTTAACACCTGGCTCAGTATGAGTTATTTCAAGCTCAACAAAGTTATCAGGCTCTACTGAGAAAGCTTCACCTTTGTAGAATTGAATAAATGCGTTATCGTTTGCCTTCAGGTAAAGTATAGCATCTTCAACCTGTGAGTGGTTTAGTGGAATCTGCTCATAGCTTTCATTGTCCATGAAGTAGTACAAACCATTGTCCTCATATAAGTATTGCATTGTTTTACGCTCAATGTGAGCCTTTGGATACTTGTCTGTAGGGTTGAATGATCTTTCTACAACTGCACCTGAAATTATATTTTTAATTTTTGTTCTTACAAAAGCTGCGCCCTTACCTGGCTTTACGTGTTGGAAGTCAATTATCGTATATATTTGTCCATCCATCTCGAAGGTTACGCCTTTTCTAAATTCACCTGCTGATACCATTAAAAGAATCCCTCCATTTTTCTCTTTGTTTTTTAGTATTTGTTGAGTGTAAAAAAATATTTATTTTACTAAAAATTAAAGCTCTATTAAGTGCTTTGGCGATTTGCTCAGTGTTCTGCAGCCATCTTCTGTTACCAACACCAAGTCTTCTATTCTGACTCCGCCATACTCTGATATGTAAATTCCAGGTTCATCTGTAACAATCATACCTGCTTCAAGTGTTCTCTCACCCATAGGCGACAGTCTTGGTTCTTCATGCACTGCCAAGCCGACACCATGACCTAAGCCATGTCCAAAGTTTTCGCCATAGCCTTCCTTTGTAATGATGTCTCTTGCAACCTTATCAACGTCCTTACCTGTCATGCCGGGTTTGATATGCTCCAATACCTTAAGCTCTGCTTCCAAAACGATATTGTATATCTTCTTTTGCTTTTCATCTGCCTTGCCAACAAATACCGTTCTTGTCATATCAGAACAATAACCATTATATACACAACCAAAATCAAGTGTCAAGAACTCTCCGTTATTTATTACTTTATCAGTAAATACTCCATGAGGCAAGGATGATCTTACTCCCGAAGCAACTATGGATTCAAAGGAAAGGTCTGTAGCTCCAAGCTTCTTCATAGTATATTCAAGCTCTAGAGCAACCTCCTGCTCTGTAAGTCCCGGCTTAATGAAGTCAAGCATATGCTTAAAGGCTTCATCAGCTATGCTTGCTGCCTTCTCAATGTTTGCTATCTCATCTGCATCCTTTATCATTCTTATAGCTTCAAGTGTATCCTTGAGAGGCGCTATTTCAACACCTTCAAGATTGCTCTTGAGATTCTCGTACATAGAAGCAGTCATAAAGCCGTCTTCTATACCCAATCTCTTTACATTGCTGCCTTGTATCGCATTCTTTATTTCACTCATCAAGGTAGTGCTTCCGTGAATTATTACTTCGAAGCCCTTGCATTGGTTCTGAGCCTGATCCTTGTATCTGAAATCTGTGATAAAGTAAGCTTTATTTGCAGTTACAACTACATAGCCTGTAGAGCCTGTAAAACCGCTTATGTATCTTCTGTTCTCCTTTGAATAAAGAAATGCTGCGTCCAAATTGTTAGCAGCCAGTCTTTCTCTTAGTTTAGCAAGTCTTTTCTCCATATTCCTATACCCCTTTCAAATATTCACTTAAGGCCCTCAAAGCGTGTACATACCCGCGGTATCCCAATCCGCTTATCTGACCTATGCATACCTCACTTATAACAGAATGTCTTCTGAATTCATCTCTTTTATATATATTCGACATATGTACTTCTATTGTGGGCAAGCCCACAGACTCTATAGCGTCACGAATTGCATAGCTGTAGTGGCTGTAAGCTCCTGCATTAATAATTATGCCGTCGCATTTACCGTGGGTCTCATGAATTGCATCTATAAGCTCTCCTTCGCTGTTGGATTGAAAGAAATCTACGTAAACCTTTTCATGAAGAGCTTCTTCCAATATGAGTGCATTGATTTCCTTCAGGGTTTTGATGCCATATACAGAAGTGTCTCTGACACCCAGCATATTCATGTTCGGACCGTTTATTACCAAGATTTTTGACATAATATATACCTCTTTAGAATACTAAATTACATCTTTCTATATGATATCATATATTTTCCAATGTGAATATATTTTTCGTATAAAATGTGTCAAGCAGCCTTTATAAATCATCCATTATAGCGTTATAAATGCCCATCAATATGACTGCATCTTCAGCCATTGTACCCGCAGTTTCTGTTATAACTGTTCCTGTTATTTTGTATTCCGCAAGACACAGAGCTAAGGGCTCGAACTCAGGACCGTACTGCTTATCCGCATAGGTCCAATGCTTCTTCTCGCCGCCCTTTTCAGTATACTCGATGCGGCTGTAGTGCATATGAAGCTTTCTGCCACGCTCTTCTCCCAATGCTTCCAAAATGCGCTCAAATATCCTTCTGAAATCATCCTTAGAGTTTAAAGCACCGCCTCCGGCAGCATGCAAATGTCCGAAGTCGATTGTGGGCATAAGACACTCATCTAGCATACAAAGCTTCAATATCTCGTCCAGATTGCCAATCTGATTTTTCTTGCCCATGGTTTCGGGGCACAAAAGAATCTCGGGATATTTCTCCCTGTGCTTCTCAACAACAGCATATAGATTTCTGTATGCCCTGTCGAAGGCTTCTTTGCGCTCCGCCTTACCGGGCGAGCCTGTATGAAAAACTACCCGCTGTGCTCCCATAAAGGCGGCAGCTTCAACGGAATCTGCAATATATTTTTCTGATTTAGTGATGTTCTCCGGGTTCGGAGAAGCCAGGTTTATAAAGTAGGGTGCATGAACGCTTAGGCTTATTTCATTGGCTCTAGCCTCAGCCCCAAGCTTCTCAGCTGTTTCTCTGCCTAATCTTACTCCCCTTGTAAGTGAATATTCATAGGCATTAAGCTTCTTTGCCTTTAACCATGCAGGCATCTTTAACGAGCTTTTATAGCCCTCTGCATAGAAAATGGCTGAGTTTCCTGAAGGTCCAAAACGAAGCATATATACTCCTTTTAATTTAAACTGTGCAGTATCGCTTCTACTGTCTGTTTAATATCCAGATTGTCGGTATGTACAATAATATCTGCTTGACTATAAGTTGGATACCGTGTGTCTAGAAGCCTTTTCAAATTATCCTCATCTATAGTATTACCCACCAAGGGTCTGAAATTACCCTTTAGGTTACTGATTATTTTTTTCAAAGGCGCATCCAAGAAAACTACTGTGCCTATACGCTTAAGACTGCTCATATTACCTGTCCGCATCACGGCACCGCCGCCTACAGAAATTACATGTCCGTCAATTCCTGCAAGGGAGTTCAGTACTTCTGCTTCAATCTCTCTGAAACGCGGCTCCCCATGAACGGCGAAAATTTCTTTTATGGATATGCCTTGCCTGCTCTCAATCAAGTCATCAGTATCAATGAACTCCATGTTCTTTGCTTTGGCAAGCTCTTTCCCTATTGTAGTTTTGCCGCTGCCCATGAAGCCAATAAGAATAATGTTCATTACTTCACCACATCATGCTTTGGATTTTTATTTACAAACAGTGCAGCCTTTACTATAGCAGTTTCAACATCCACCTCAAACTGCTGCTCCAGCTCTCTAACCTTTGTATAAAGCGCACCTGTGTCTGTTACAACGTATTTTGGAGGCAAATCGTTAAGTGCAATTGCCATTATATCCAGCCTGCACTTTTCACATTGACATATGTTCATAATGTTCAAGAGTGAGTCAATCTTTTTATTTACTATATCTTCCATATAGTTTTTTAATTTATACATTTTTATACCCCCTAAGTGTTTTTTACACGTATTTTATAATTTCCTTATTCTGCTTATAAATTCAACAAATTACTGCAAAATCCTCCACATACTATAATAATATAGGCATTGGAACCACTTCTATACGGAGCTTTTCTTCCTGCGTGACGGTACCGCTGCCCATTTGCAGGTAGTAGCTCTTTTGAGGAATGCTTCCAATAGAAAATTTAATTTTCACGGTGTAGCTTCCCATTGTAAGGGGCTTGTCAGTAGTCAGGAAGAAGCCTTCTTCTGTCTTTGTAACCTTATATATATTACCATATCCGTCTGTTATCTGGGAGGCTGTACTGAGAGCGGCAAAAAGCTCCTCCGAGCCTGCTGATGTACATATCTGCAAATTCAGCCTGCCTGCCTTTTGCATTGCAAAGCTAATCACTGCATCAAACTTTCCTTTACTGATAACCGTTACATCATGGTCTCCGTCAAAGGCTCTTATTTCTGCGTTGATTGCCTCACCCTGACCTTTTTTGACTGTAACTGTAAGCTTATCCATATTAACAGGAGCTGCTTCTGCACCTGTCCAGTCTGTATATTCCAGCTTAGATACTTCGCTTAGCTGATATATGCCCTCTTGGTTGAATCTCAGCTGTAAGTCTACTGTTATGGGACTTGGAGTACCCTTGCCCTTCTCAAAAATTATGTCCGGTATTTCTATGGTGACAGTTCTTCCGTTAACATTGATGCTTTCATCTGCTATTATTTCAATAGACTCAGGAAGTGTCTCAGTTATCCTTAT
>JAQZBM010000123.1 GCA_029238945.1 Clostridia bacterium | reverse complement strand
AGAAAAGATTACAGGAGCAATTTTTAAAGCAGCCAGGTCAGTAGGCGGAGAAGATTATGAAACCGCTGAAAATCTGACTGAAAGGGTTTTGTCCTATGTTTATAAGCACAACACCAGTGAGGTACCGGATGTAGAAGCGGTACAGGACGCAGTAGAGAAGGTACTTATTGAAACAGGTCACGCAAGGACAGCAAAGGCATATATACTGTATAGGTCGAAGCGGACCAGGATGAGAGAAGCAAAAAGTGAGCTGATGGATGTAGTTAAGGATATATTGGTGGAGACCAGCAGGGAAAACGCCAATGTAGGCAACTCTCCTTCTGCTAAGATGCTGCAGATTGCTTCAGCGGCAAGCAAGTACTATTACTTAAACAATATTATCCCTGAGGACATGGCGAGGGCACACACAAATGGTGATGTACATATTCATGATTTAGATTATTACGGCAAGACTTTGAATTGCCTGCAGATAGATTTAACAGAACTTTTGAGAAAAGGCTTCAACACAGGCTACGGATATATAAGACCTCCAAAGCGAATATCCTCAGCTGCTGCACAAGCGGCTATTATATTGCAAAGTAATCAGAATGATATGTTTGGAGGACAGAGCTTCCCGCACTTCGATACTAGTATGGGGGAGGTTATCAGAGAGCAATGCGCAGATTCAACAGAGGGAGAGGTATATCAAGCTATGGAAGGCTTGGTATATAACCTTAATACAATGCATAGCAGAGCAGGAGCTCAAGTGCCCTTCAGCAGCATTAATATTGGAACAGATACAACTGCGGAGGGAAGAATGATATCAAAGGCATTGCTTAAGGCCTTTGATAAAGGCTTGGGTAAGGGAGAGAGCCCGATTTTCCCAAATGTTGTTTTCAGACTGAAGGAAGGCATTAACTTCAACCCCGAAGATCCGAACTATGACCTATTCCAGCTTGCTATGAAGGTAGCATCAAAAAGAATGAATCCAACCTTCAGCTTCATGGATGCAAGCTATAACATTAAGTATGGGGATGAGGTTGCCTATATGGGCTGTCGTTCAAGAGTTATAGGCAATAGACACGGGGAAGAGAAATCAGCAAGCAGGGGTAACATTACTCCAATAACTCTCAATCTGCCAAGACTTGCTCTGAGGACAAGCAATATAAATGAATTTTTTGAGGAGCTGGACAAGATATTAGAGCTTGCATGCCGTCAGCTGCTTCACAGATTTAATGTTATAGCAAGCCTGAAGGTAAAGGATTTGCCTTTCCTTATGGGACAGAAGCTATATATGGGCTCTGAGAATCTAAAGGAAGATGATGAGATAAGAGAAGCTATTAAGAACGGAACCTTAGCTATAGGTTTCATTGGCCTTGCAGAAACCTTAATTGTTCTGACAGGCAAGCATCACGGCGAAGACCAAGAGGCATGGGAGCTGGGCTACAAGATTGTAGAGAGAATCAAAAAGGCAACAGACAGATTCTCGGAAGAGAATGACTTGAACTTTGTTGCTTATGCTACTCCGGCTGAAGGAACTTCAGGAAGATTTATAGCAAAGGACCGGAAGGAATATGGAGTTGTGAAGGGTGTCACTGATAAGGAATACTATACTAATTCCTTCCATGTACCTGTAAATTATCAGATAAGCGTATTTGATAAGATATCAAAGGAAGGTCCATTCCATAAGCTGTGTGCAGCAGGGCATATATCCTATGTTGAGCTTCCATCTTCACCGAAGAACAATCTGCCTGCTTTTGAGAAGATAATCAGACATATGAGAAACAGCGATATCGGATATGCCGGTGTAAACTTCCCAATAGACGAATGCAGAGTCTGCGGAAACTCAGGTCTTATAGAAAACGAATGTCCTGTTTGCGGAAGTGAGGATATAAGAAGAATAAGACGTATTACCGGATATCTTTCAACCATAGACAGATTTAATGATGCAAAGAGACATGAGCTGAAGGACAGAACGGTTCACCGTATGTAAATGATACGCAGAAAGGGGGACTGTTGCAGCAATGGATAGTAGAATAAGACTTTCTGGGATAACCAGACAGAGTGTAGTAGACGGGCTTGGATTTAGATATGTGGTATTTGCACAAGGCTGCCCCCATGGCTGCAAGGGCTGTCATAATCCAAGCACTCATACCTTTGAGGGCGGGGAGCTTAAAGCTATTGATAATATACTGCAGGAGATAAGAAAAGATTCTATGCTGGACGGCATAACCTGCTCAGGAGGGGAATGCTTCGAACAGGCGGAGCAGTTTGCTTATCTGGCTAAGTCAGTAAAAGATATGGGCCTAAACGTTTGGGCATATACAGGCTACACCTTTGAGGAAATAATGCAGTCAAAGGAAGAGCGGAAGGGCTGGGGAGAGTTTATAAGGTACATTGATGTACTGGTGGACGGCAGGTATGAAGAGGATAATAGAGATTTATCTCTAAGCTTCAGAGGCTCAACCAATCAAAGACTTATAGACATGCAGAAAACCTTAAGTACGGGAAAATTGAGTTTGGTGGCAATATAAGAAGACGGCGCAAGCCGTCTTCTTATATTGCCGTAAGTATGTAGGGGCTGGTTTCCATGCCAGCCCGGTAAAGAAAAGGTATGTCTAAGTGGTGCTTAGATAGAGCAAAGTATAGCATTAAAACTGTTTATGCAGCATACAAAATTTCTTCGTAAGTGTACTATTCTGCTTGTATAGCAGTAAAAGCCCTACCCCCGTAGATGCTGCCGGCTTCGCCGTTGTCCGAATCATAGAGACATCCTGTCCATGTACGGGGCGGCTCACCTCCATGTTTTACGTTTCACACTTTATCTAATAATAATAAAATCGAAAAGTGTGAAATCGTATACCATACGGGCTTTTACTGCAATCCTTCGCAGAGTACACTAACTCACAAATAAGCATGCTAGACATAAATCAGTTTTAATACATACTTTGCCAAGGGCAAAATAGTTGACATGGGAATATAAACCTGAAAAAAAAGACGGCTTGCGCCGTCTTTTGCTTTATCCGCCTAAATATGCATTTTTTACGCTTTCGTCGTTTAGGAGTGCCTGTGCATTGCCTTCCATATCGATTTCACCGTTCTTTATTATATATGCTCTGTCTGCACATTGGAGTGCCATGTTTGCATTTTGCTCAACCAGAAGGATTGTAGTGCCGTCCTTATTTATATCCTTTATGATGGAGAAAATCTCTTTTACAACCAGTGGTGCAAGACCCATAGAGGGCTCATCCAGCAGCAGCAGCTTTGGCTTGGAGAGGAGGGCTCGGCCTATGGCAAGCATCTGTTGTTCTCCTCCTGACAGCGTACCCGCCATTTGATTCTTTCTCTCCAGCAGCCTTGGAAACAGTGAGAATACATGCTCCATATCCTTCTTTATCTGTACCTTGTCGTTTCTGGTATAAGCGCCCATTTCCAAGTTCTCAAATACACTCATGGTTGAGAAAACTCTTCTTCCTTCCGGAACATGGCAGATGCCAAGCTTTACAATTTCGGAAGCGGAGACGGAATTGAGCTCCTTTCCGTTATACAGCAGCTTGCCGGACTGGGCTTTCTCAATACCTGATATAGTACGCAGCGTGGTTGTTTTGCCTGCGCCGTTTGCACCTATAAGAGTTACTATTTCACCCTCATTAATCTTTAGACTGACGTCTCTCAAAGCATGAATAGCTCCGTAGAAAACGTTTAAATTCTGCAGCTCCAGCATCTTACTCACCTCCCAGATATGCCTTGATAACCTGCTCGTTGTTTTGAACCTCTGTAGGGGTTCCGCTGGCTATCAGGTTGCCGTAATCAAATACAAATATTTTGCTGCATATTCCCATAACAAGTGACATGTCGTGCTCTATAAGTATTATTGTCAGCTTGAATTCATCCTTAATCCAGCTTATCAGCTTGGTCAGTTCCTTGGTCTCGTTTGGATTCATGCCTGCCGCCGGTTCATCCAGGAGAAGGAGCTTTGGCTTAGCGGCAAGGGCTCTTGCTATTTCAACCTTTCGCTGTTCTCCATAAGGAAGCTTGCTTGCAGGCTCATCTTTTTTGTCTGCAAGGCCAAATATATCAAGAAGCTTTATAGCTTCGTCGTAGGCCTTTGCTTCACTCCTGCGGAAGGCGGGAAGATGGAGCAGAGAGGATAGAAGTCCATAGCTCATGTTGTTATGGCAGCCTATTAAAACATTGTCAAGAACGCTCATGTTTTTGAAGAGCCTGATATTCTGGAAGGTACGTGCAACTCCGTAGCCTGTCATTTTGTAAGGCTTAAAGCTTTTGGATGAAATCTTCCTTTCCAGATTATATATTACTTCTCCTGAGGTAGGAGTGTAAATGCCTGTCAGCAGATTGAAAAAGGTTGTTTTGCCTGCACCGTTAGGACCTATTATCCCGGCTATTTCTCCTGCTTCTACTGACATATTGATGTTAGATACTGCTTTTACGCCGCCAAAGGCTTTAGAAAGATTATTTACTTTGATTATTGGCATTTAAACCACCTCTTTTCTTAAAAAGCTTAAATTCACCTTTGCCGATGATTCCCTGCGGCCTGTATACCATTATCAGGAACAGTATTACTGCATAGACCACCATACGAAGCTCAGGAATACCTTGCAGGAACAAGGATATCAGGGAAAGGAGCACTGCTCCGAGGATTGAACCCTTGATGCTTGCCATGCCACCGAAAACTACGATTACCAGTATGTCTATGGATTTCATGAAACCAAAGGAGTCAGGCTTAATGAAGTAGAAGTAGTTTGCATACAAAGCCCCTGCAATTCCTGCAAAAAATGACCCTAAGGTAAAGGCAAGAACCTTATAATAGGTTGTGTTGACTCCCATAGCCTCAGCGGCAATTTCATCCTCGCCTATAGATATACAAGCTCTGCCCTTGTATGACTTGATAAAGTTGCTGATAAGCAGGACAGTCACAACCACACAGAAGTAAAGCCATGTCCAGGTGGTGTATCTTGGGATATCATTTAGGCCTGTGGCGCCGCCGATGTAGTCAGTATTAAGACCTATGATTTTAACTATTTCCCCGAAGCCCAGAGTTGCGATAGCCAGATAGTCACCCTTAAGCCTTAAAGTAGGAATGCCTATAATTATCCCCGCAACAGCAGCAAGCAAGGCTGCACCTAGAATACCAACCCAAAAGGGCAGACCCAGCTTCGCGGTCAGAATGCCGGAAGTGTATGCCCCGATTGACATAAAGGCGGCATGTCCCAGTGAAAATTGACCGGTAAAGCCGGTAATAAGGTTTAGGCTGACGGCCAATATTATATTTATACCGATTAAAACAATGTTTAAGAATATATACGAATCGATAAAACCCTTATCTATTAAAAAACCAGCTATGGCATAAGTAAGTATTACAGCCAAAAAGCCAAGCATATTTTTCTTGTTTATTAGTTTCATAGTGCACCCCCCAATCTCTATACCTTTTCTCTTATATTTCTTCCCAGTAAACCCTTAGGTTTTATCAGGAGTACAAGTATCAATACCGCAAATGCAACTGCATCTTTATAAAGGGAGCCGCCAAATGCACTAACCAGGGTCTCTGTAAACCCTAAGAAAAAGCCTCCCAAAACAGCGCCCGGTATTACGCCGATTCCGCCTATAACTGCAGCAACAAAGGCTTTAAGTCCGGGAACCACACCCATAAGAGGATTGATGGAGTTGTAGTATGAGCCCACAAGCACGCCTGCAGCACCTGCAAGAGCAGAGCCGATTGCGAAGGTATAGGATATGGTTTTATTTATATCGATACCCATAAGCTGTGCAGCATCACTGTCCAGAGATACAGCTCTCATGGCTTTTCCTACCTTTGTTTTATAGATTACATATTGGAGGATAAGCATTAGTGTAATTGTTACTACTAAAATATAAATGTTTTTTATGTCCAAAACCGCACTGGTGTTGAAAATGCTAATCTGTTTATTTGGCAGGACCTCTGGAAAGGTTCTGGTTTCAGGCTTTACAAAATACATCATCCCATATTCCAAAAACAATGAAACGCTAATCGCCGTGATTAAGGCAGCAATTCTTGTTGATTTTCTTATTGGCTTATAGGCAACCTTTTCAATTACCATTCCGAGCATGCTGGTTAGAAGCATTGACAATATAAGTGCCGGGAAAAATCCAAGATGAAGGAAGGTCGTCAAGGCAAAGCCTATATACGCACCAATCATATAGATATCTCCATGTGCAAAATTTATTAAATTGATAATTCCATAAACCATAGTATACCCTAGGGCGATTAATGCATATATGCTGCCAAGAGATACACCGTTTACTAGCTGCTGAATCAGTTGTTCCATTTTTATCACCCCTCAGAATATTAAATGGCGCATTTAGAGGAAGGCCTCTAAATGCACCTTACATTACATGTTAATTCAAATTCAATGACTTTAGTGTGCTTGTTTTTTTATTAAGGCTCTAGCTTCTTTAGGAATACAGGCTTGCCTTCTTTAACCTCAAGTATTGTTACAGCCTTTACCGGGTTGTGGAATTCGTCTATTGAAAGTGTGCCTGTTATACCCTTGAAATCTTTAGTAGCAGCAAGAGCATCCTTTATCTTGACTGAATCAGCTTCGCCTGCTCTCTTTATTGCATCTGCAAGGAAATATGCAAGGTCATAACCCAGTGCGTTGAAGGCATCAGCTTCTTTGCCGTACTTTGCAGTATATGCTTCTTTAAACTTTACAACCTCCGGAGCATTATCCTGTGAGGAGTAGTGGTTTGTGAAGAACACATTGTTTAATGCTTCTGCGCCTGCAATTTCAACAAGCTTTGGTGAATCGTAGCCGTCGCCGCCCAGAACAGGAACATTAAGTCCTAACTCTCTTGCTTGCTTAACTATTAAACCAACTTCTTCATAGTACCCTGGTAAATAGAGTACATCCGGATTTTTTGCTTTAATATTTGTTAAAACAGCCTTATAATCTGTATCCTTTGCTTGATATGCTTCTTCTACGACAACAGTTCCGCCAAGTCTTGCGAAGGTTTCCTTGAAATTCTTTGCGAGACCTTTGCTGTAATCGCTAGTGTTATCAACCAGAACTGCTGCGGTCTTAAGGTTCAAATCAGCAGTTGCGAAGTTAGCCATTGTAACACCTTGGAAGGAGTCGCTGAAGCTTATTTTGAACACATATTCTCTAACCTTGCCGTTGCTGTCTACAGTAACATCATCTGCAGTAGCTGAACCGGATATTAAAGGAACCTTGTTTTCTGTAGCTGCCGGAGAAGCAGCCTTGGTGTTTCCTGAGGTTGCAGCTCCAAGTATTGCAACAACCTTATCTCTTGTAGCCAGTCTCGATGAAACATTGGCTGCTTCTGCGTTGTCAGACTTGTTGTCAACCTTTACAAGCTCGATTTGTTTTCCTAGAACACCGCCGTTTTTGTTAATCTCTTCAACTGCAAGCTCTATACCGTTAGTCAAGCCTTGGCCATAAGTGGCAACATTACCGGAAAGCTCATAGTTTAAGCCGACTTTAATTGTATCAGCTGCACTTGCTGAAGCCGGATCAGAGCTCTGAGAGCATGCCGTTAAGAAGCTTAATGTGAATAATAGTGCCATAAATAAAGTAAATCTTTTTTTCATAATATAATTCCCCCTATAACTTTAAACTAAAAAATTTGTTAAGTAATTATGTTTTATATAGACTGCCAATTATGAAAATAACCACCCCCAACACTGAATAAAGTTTAAAAAAAACACCTCTATTATGTATAATAATACATAATAGAGGTGAGATTATCACGTTACCACTCTACTTTATAGCTTCCTCACGGAAGCCACCTTGACAGGTTCTAACAAACCTTGGCCTAATAACGGGGCCTGCCGTCACAACTTAATTAGTTCGGTTGCGAAGCTCAGAAGTGATCAAAAGCTACCAGGTTAGTGCCGGGTCTCAGCATCTCCGGCTCTCTGTAATTAACCATATGATAGTTTCGTCTTCGTCATCGCTTGTATATTTATAAAATTAACATAATGCTAAGCGACTTATTGTTTAATAATTTATCACGCCGTGAAAAAAGAGTCAATAGCTTTTTTTAAATTTTTCAAAAAATTTTAATTATTTAATAACAATATGTTTCGCGCGAAACATTTTACATTATTCAGAGCCATTTGCAAAGCAAATCCGGCTAAAAGCGAAGGACTCGATGTCCTGAGATTTTACTCTGAAG
>JAQZBM010000122.1 GCA_029238945.1 Clostridia bacterium | reverse complement strand
ATCGTACCCTCCGCTACCATTGCCTCCTTTGCTATTGCCGATGTTGCCGTACCATGGTAGCCCTTCTCTGCAAACAGCTTTATGGCTGCCTCAAGTATTCGCTGCTGCTTTTCACCTCTTCGCTTCATGTATACACCTCCTTTAGTGAGTGATTACTCACTTTTTATTTTATCTTATTTACTCAATTATTTCTAGCGCTGTTTACCGCCTATAAAGCTTCTTAAAATAGAAAAATGCCAGACTTAAGCCAGTTTTCTTTTATTTAGTTATAAATCGGTTTGCTTGCAACATTAAAGGACGAGTATAAAACCCGCCCTTTAATTCATTTATTATGTATTTATAAATCTAAGCATAGAGCTTTGAAACTATATAGACTACTAATCTTGAAGGCAAAACTCTTTTCAGGAATGCCAGCACCTTGTTTATAGGGCCGACAACCACTCTTACCGGCGGATTGCTGCTGTTTATCATCCTCATGACTGTTTTAACAACGCCTACCGGCGGAGGTCCGCTTTGCTCATCCTTAATCATTCTCTCAATGGAGCTGTCAAATACATTTTTATAAGCTGAATCCTTGGAGTCCTTTACAAAAACCCTGCTGTTTGTGAAGCCGGTCTTGGTATCTCCCGGTTCTACCATAGCTACGTTTATTCCAAAGGGCTTAACCTCTGACCTCATTCCCTCAGTCATAGCCTCCAGGGCAAATTTACTGGCACTGTAGAAGGATTGGAATGGTACCGGTATCAGCCCGGCAGTAGAACTTATGTTAATTATCAAGCCCTTACTCTTTTCTCTCATCACAGGTAAAACACTTCTGCACACTCTATGTATTCCGAAGAAATTTGTGTTGAACTCCATGAATGCTTCTTCGAAGCTGGTGTCCTCCACTGAACCTGCAAGGGCAAAGCCCGGGCAATTGACAAGTATGTCTATGCCGCCTTCCTTTTCCTTTATGAAATTGACTGCTCTTTCTATAGACTCTTGGCTGCAGACATCCAACTGCAGCATTTTCAGAAATCCTCCTGATTGAGCTGCTGCAATCTCGTCCTGTTCCTTTGGCATTTCCGCTTTCCTGCTTGTTCCATAGACCTTGTAGTCCTCTGATGCTAAGGCTTCTGCTATTGCCTTCCCCATGCCGGAAGATGCTCCAACTACTAAAACCACGTCACCGTAAAGCTTATTCATTGCCATTCCCCCTAGATAATATTAAACTCCCTGCCCACAGTTTCAAGAGCATTTAAAGCCTTATCCAGATGCTCCTTCTCGTGGGCGGACATTATGCTCATTCTTATTCTTGCCAGCTTCTTAGGCACAGCAGGATACAAAACAGGATTAACATATATATCCATCTCATGAAGTCTCCTGCATGCTTCCTTAACCTTCCAGTCGTCACCGATAATAATCGGGAAAATAGCAGTTTCCGAATTGCCCAGCTTAAAGCCCAGACTTAGGAGATTCTCCTTGAAATAGTTGATATTGCTCCAAAGCTTCTCCCTAAGCTGCGGCTCTTCCTCAATAACATCCATGGCGGCTATCAGGGAGCCTGCTGCTTGTGGAGTCATTGCGGTTGAGAACATATAAGGTCTTGAATAGAAATGCAGCAGCTCAATCAGCTCCTGCTTGGCTGCAATAAAGCCGCCAACAACGCCCAAAGCCTTTGAGAAGGTTCCTGCTACTATATCCACCTTTCCCTCTATATCGAAGTGCTGTGGAGTACCTCTTCCTGTTTTTCCTATAACCCCTGAGGCATGCGCCTCATCCACCATTACATAAGCTCCGTGAGCATGAGCCAGTTCAACTATTTTATCCAGCTTGGCAATATCTCCGTCCATTGAGTAAACGCCATCTACAACAATAAGCTTTGTGTTATATTTATTCTTTACCCTGGTCAATGCATGCTCCAGCGAATCCATGTCATTATGCCTGAAAAACTTTGTATTTGTATTCTTGCAGCCGTCAATTATGCTTGCATGGACCAGCATATCAAGTATCGCTATATCATTTTCCTGTAGAATAGACAGCAAAGTACCGGCGTTTGAACCAAAGCCTGATGTATATATGATGGCTGCTTCACTGCCCTTGAATTTTGCCAC
Source organism: Clostridia bacterium (assembly GCA_029238945.1). Lineage (GTDB taxonomy): Bacteria > Bacillota > Clostridia > Lutisporales > Lutisporaceae > GWB2-37-7. The sequence goes on along the minus strand of JAQZBM010000122.1, from coordinate 6,127 downwards.
TCTCTCTTCCAGTTCTATATGTAAATCTAATGTGCCGCCCAAAAGCGGTACACTGCCAGCTCCTGAACCGTACTTTTCCAAAGCAGCCTTACCTGCTGCAATTGTTCGAGGGTGCTTTGTAAGGTTCAAATAGTCATTGGATGCCAGGTAGACCATTTCTTTCACATCACCGGTATATTTGTCCTGTACCCTCATTATCGGGCCAGAACCGTCCAGTGATACGCGTCTGTACTGCGAATGCTTCTTGTCCATGGTATCATCCAGAAACTCCTTGAACATCTTGGCTCTACCCATGATGTCCACATCATCAACCTTCATAAAATTCGCCAAGCTTAGTTCTCTCGAATCCATATTCTTACCCCTTTCATTCCTTTTCGAATCATTAAATTTAAAATGTTAAAATAATATCGATTTTGTGTACAATATTGTGTACACTCTACAATAGTATATTATATCACACTTGGTAAATATTAGAATAGCTTTTTATACTTTTTAGGACAGATATATGAAAATAATGAAGTGGATATTATGTATGCTAAAGTATTATAATAAGTTAAGAAATCTATCATCTGAGGTGAAATATGTTTAAATTAATCAGAAACGTTGATGTATATAGCCCAAAGCCTGTGGGTAGAATGGATATACTGATATGCGGCGACAGAATAGCAAAAATATCAGAAAGCATTGATTTCCCTGTAGAAAAGTATAATGTTGAAGTTATAGACGGAAGCGGTTGCAGGGCAGTACCCGGTTTTATTGACCAGCATGTGCACTTTATCGGCGGAGGCGGCGAAGGCGGTCCCGCAACCAGAACTCCCGAGGTAAGGCTTGAGGACCTGACAACTGCAGGTATTACAACTGCCCTGGGTCTATTGGGCACTGACGGCGTTACCAGACATATGTCCTCCCTTCTGGCTAAGGCAAGAGCTCTGGAGGCAGAGGGAATCACCACCTATATTTATACAGGCTGCTATGCAGTTCCCACACAAACTCTGACCGGAAGCATTAAGACTGATATTGTATATATAGATAAAATAGTAGGAGCCGGTGAAATAGCAATATCTGATCACAGGTCATCCCAGCCCAGTCTGGAGGATTTAAGGAAGCTGACTGCTGAAACCCGTGTAGGGGGCATACTCTCAGGCAAAGCAGGCATTGTACATCTGCACCTTGGAGATGGCTCGGACGGACTAAAGCTCCTTATAGAAATAGCGCAGAAATCCGAGATACCAATCAAACAGTTTATGCCCTCTCACATAAATAGAATAGACGATTTGGTTTTGCAAAGTGTGGAATACTTGAAGATGGGCGGTTATGTTGACCTCACCTCCGACTTTTCGAGAACAGAGGATTCACCTAATACATACAGCATTGCAGACACCCTGAAGATATACAAGGATAATAACATATCTATAGATAGAGTATGTGCCAGCTCTGACAGCAACGGAAGCAAACCATACTTCGATAGTGAAGGAAACCTTCTAAAAATCGGTATTGGCTCTCCCCATCCTCTTTACAAGCAAATTAGAGAGGCAATCACTGATGAAATAGTCAGCCTCGAAGAAGGAATAAGCCTGATAACACAAAACCCTGCAAAGGCATTAAAGCTTTATCCTAAGAAGGGTACAATCACCGAGGGCTGCGATGCAGACTTGGTCTTGCTGGATAAGGATTTGAACATAGACACTGTAATGGCTAAGGGTCAAATAATGGTCAAGGCCGGAAAACCCATAGTCAAAGGTTTTTTCGAGAAATAGAAAGAATATCTCTATCCCAGAGAACATATATTTAAGTGGAGCTATGAAAACAGTTCCACTTATTTTTTCGGGAGGTATTGCTATGGACCAACTGAACAAGCTGAACTTTGAATTTAACAATACAATAAATGCTGTCAGCAAAAAGCAGTACGATGTACATTTGGCATTATATGAAGGCTATGTAAATAAAATAAACGAGATTTGGAAGGAGCTTCGCCAGGACCCTCAAAGAGAAAAGGCTAATGCTACCTACAGCAAATACAGAGGATTAAAGAAAGAAGAACCCTTCGCCTTAAACGGGGTTATACTTCATGAGCTGTACTTTGAAAATCTTGGAGGCACCAATAATACTCCAAACGGGGCCGCACTAGACCTTATCAACTCCTACTTCGGCACTTATGAGAACTGGAAGCAGGATTTCATAGCCTGCGGAAAGGCAGCAAGAGGCTGGGCAGTGCTCTGCTACGACCAGCGCAGCAAATCCCTTAGGAACATTCTTTGCGACAGGCACGATGAGGGCAATGTTTGGAATGCCTATCCCATAATCATCATGGATGTATATGAGCATGCCTACTTCGTTGACTATCAAAACAGAAAAGCTGATTATATTGACAGGTTCCTCATGGATATCAATTGGGATGTAATAAACAGAAGGGTTAGAAGAATCCTCCCCAGGTAACAAATGACAGGTGACAGGTGGCAGGATTGCAGCGGATGACCTGCGTGTCATCCTGAGCAAAGCGAAGGATCTTACTCTGTAGCGACACTCAATGTAAAACCGTAGCAGTTGCTACGGTTTTTGTTTATCCAAATTCTCTTTTATATCATCAATCAAGTCAAATTCCATAATTGTATCAGAATAGTCCAGATACTTTTCCGCCAAAGCTTTTTCCACTTCATACTGCTCAGAAGAAATGACTTCACCAGTCTTTATATCATAAGCTGTGTTTGAATTAGAAATATATGCTATATCATTTGTCACAAAGCTTCCGTTTCTGAAAACCACGAAGCCTTCCTCCGAATTGAGCAAATCTCTGCCTATATAGACCATGTCAGAAGTATCAATTCCTGCTATATTCAGCAGTGTAGGCATGAAATCAACTCCACCGCCGGGAGTGCTGACTACCTGAGCTTCTGCACCCTTCGGAAGATGTATCAGCATAGGCACCTTCTGAAGCTGCTGCCACTCCAGCTCATTCAATTCTTCCTTGCCTAAAAGCTCAGCCAGCTCCTTCATATTATCCTTTGATATGGCATGGTGGTCTCCATATACAGCCAGCACTGTATTCTTCAGCTGCCCGCTCTCTTCCAGCTCCTCAATAAACATTCCGATTGCTTGATCAGTATAGTGTATTGCTTCCAGATAGTCGCCCAGCAAGGTGTCCTTAAGTTTTCCCACGTCAAGGCGGTTATCGTATAGGCTCTTATCATTGTCGTAGGGAAAATGGCTCGATAGAGTTATTATGAATGCATAATAGGGCGCCTTGCTTTGCTCCAGTCTAGCTAATGCCTGCTTTAGAAAGGATTTGTCGCTTATCCCCATTCCCAGTATCTCATCTTCCGTTATACTGTTCTTGCTGAAAAACTCGTCATATCCCAAGGCCTTGTAGATTACGCTTCTGTTCCAGAAGCCCGGCTTGTAGCCGTGCATTGCTATTGTCTCATAGCCCTCATCCTTAAGCCTCTTAGGAATCGGATAATAGTAGTTGGCGGGCTTTCTTATATAGGCTGACCCCTCCTTCATAGGAAGCATTGACACATTTGCCGTAAATTCAGCATCAGAGGTTCCTCCGCCGGCAGTCTGATAATAGTAATTATCGAAGTAAATGCTTTCTGATATCAGCTTGTTCAGGTTTGGAGTTATTTCCTGTCCGTTTATTTTCCTGTTTATAACAAACTGCTGAAGAGCTTCTACCTGAACAACTATTATGTTTTTCCCCTGCCCGGCTCCCCAAAGCAGACCCTTCTCATTATCCTTCTTCTTTTGACTGAAAAAGTCCATGATTTCCGCATTCTTATGCTCACTCAGTTCATCCTCTTCCTCAAGGTTCTGTGCAACATATCTGTATGCATCAGCTGCATGGTAATTCAACAAGCCGATGTTCTGTGCTACATAAACTCTGTCATAAAAGGTCTGCAGTATGGTAGGCTGGCTTGCCACCAGATGCGACATTCCTATATATATCATCAAAAGCCCTGACATTCCGAAGGAAAAAGCCTTGGTTCCGCTTCTTCTGCCAAGATTGTTCAGGTTGAGCTTTACCTTCTCCATATACCTCTGCAAAAACGGCAGTATAATAATATCTGCTATGAACAGCAGGTCCAAGGGATGCAGAAGCTCCAGCACACTGCTTCCCACATCAGTTACGTTTCCTGCCTGAAGCAGCATGGGTACTGATATCAGGTCATTAAAATATCTGTAAAACATCAGGTCGCTGAATATTATGAAGGAAAATACAGCATCTATCGCCATCACATATCTCCTGGCATTTTTATGCTCCAGAATGAAGGCGAAGGAAATCAGTACAAATATTGAGCCCAGAGTTGTCAGTAGCTGCATCCACGCTGCCTTGTGAAGCCCTGTCTCATAGTTGAAATATACAAGCTTTATCAAAATCATTACTACGTATATAGTGAGAAAACTGTGCATTACTGCAGATGCCTTCTGTTTCAAAAAATCCGCTGCCGCACGTACAAATCTATGCATTATAAATAGCCACCTTTACTTTTAATACCTATAATATTTTACATCAACCACGCTAAATTTCAATACTTTGTGCTATATATTTCGTGCTTAATAATTTACAACTGCCTATGCTGCTGTGAAAAGAATAGGAACGACACGGAGGTAGTTCCCTACAGGATGACATGCTAAGACTGTAAATGCACCCAATTCCCCGTCATTCTGAGCGCTAGCGAAGAATCTTGTTACGGGATGACAATAGTATAATATAGAAGCTTTAGCACGTTACATATAGTAGATTCTGTTATAACAAATAAAATTTCATTATGCTGTACACTTTATTATATTTTATTTATAAATTGTATATCATAATGAAAGGACTTACTTGATAAGTGCTTGTATTTTAGTATATAATCAACATGGAATTAATTCAACATTTCAGCCTTTTGTAAATGCATAACAGGAGGTTTGCCAAAACCGTTTTATGCCTGACTATGCATTCTAAAAAAATTATAAAGAGAGGTAGAAGAAGATGAAAAACAACATAGGAATTAAAGTTCCGGAAATTCTATTACCTGAGAAAAATGTAAGTTATGAAAAATGGTCAGTAATCGCATGCGACCAATACACTTCACAGCCTGAATATTGGGAGGAAGTAAACGGTATAGTAGGCGACAGCTATTCTACATTGAATCTGGTTCTTCCTGAAGTCTATCTTGAGGAAGAAAATCGCGATATTGAAAAAATGATAAAGCATATCCACAGCAACATGAGAGAGTATCTGAACAAAAATGTACTTGTTCCACAAAAGCCTGGATTTATCTACGTTGAAAGAAAGACAGAAAGTGAAGTAACAAGAAAGGGCTTAGTACTTTCTATCGACTTAGAGAACTATGAATATACAGCAAACTCACAATCCTTAGTTCGTCCGACAGAGAAAACAGTTATCGAAAGAATTCCACCCCGCGTAAAGATAAGAGAAAATGCAGCCGTTGAATTCCCTCATATAATGCTCCTTATAGACGATCCCGATGAAGCTATCATAGAGCCTTTAGCACAAATGAAGGATAAGCTGAATAAGGTTTATGACTTCGACATGATGATGGGCGGCGGACACATAAGCGGCTATAAAATTGATGAACAAGATATGCTTGATAAGCTGATAAAGGGCTTTGAAAAGCTTGCTGATCCTGCAGTATTCAACAAAAAGTATGACCTGAAGGAAAACAAGGCAATATTGTTATTTGCAGTAGGCGACGGCAACCACTCACTGGCATCTGCTAAAGCTCATTGGGAAAATGTAAAGAAGACACTTAATGATGAGCAAAAGGAAACTCACCCTGCAAGATTTGCTCTTGTAGAGGTTGTCAATATACATGACAAGAGCCTTATTATTGAGCCAATACATAGAGAATTGTTCAATGTTGATTCCGAACACCTCTTCAACGCCATGAATACATACTTCAAGGCAAACGGCAGTGAAGTAGAAGTAGCGTATGACAGCCAAAGAACAATAAAGGATATCGAAGACTTGGCAGGCGAAGGAAATGTTCATAAATTCGCTTTTGTAACTAAGGATAAGTCAGGATTGATTTCAATAAAGAATCCAAAGGCCAATATCCCTGTAGGAACTATACAGGTATTCCTTGATGAATATTTGAAGAGCAATCCAAAGGTGAAAATAGAC
>JAQZBM010000121.1 GCA_029238945.1 Clostridia bacterium | reverse complement strand
CCATGGATTTCTTCACCATAAAAATGCCAAGGCCGCCAATATCCCGTTCCTCGGCAGATAGAGTGGTGTCCGGATCCGGCTTCTCGGTAGGGTCATAGGGTCGACCATTATCAGCAAAGCGCAATTTAACCCGGCCCTCTTGCACACTCACGCCCACAGTAGCGTCATTGGCCCCTGAATAACGGGCAATATTGGAGAATATCTCATCCACAGCAATGTTCATCTGTGCGATTACCTTCATGGAAACACCCGCAGTCTGGAGCTCCTGTTCCACAAAAGCAGTAACTTCATCCACCGCCTCCAAGGAGGGCTTTAATTTCAGCTTTTTCATACCAGGACCTTTCTGCGGCATCAGTTCCAGGCTCAGCATAGTAATGTCATCGAACTGAGGTGCTTCCCCCACGAAGGCATCAATATCCTCCTTCATCCGGCCAAGCAGCTTATCACAATTCATATTTTTATTATCATTCAGAGCATTGAGCATACGATCCGTACCGTAAAGCTTGTTATGCGCATCGGTAGCCTCAGCCACACCATCGGTATAAAGGAACAACCGGTCGCCTGCGTTCAGGTGTAGCTCATACTCCTTGTAATGAGAGCCCTCCATACCGGCCAGCACGAAGCCATGCTTGTCCTTGATGAGCTCATAATCACCGTCCGCTCGTTTGATTACCGGGTATTCGTGCCCTGCGTTGGCGCAGGTTAGCCTTCCCGTTGAGATTTCCAGAATACCCAGCCAGACTGTAACAAACATCTCCGCCTCGTTACCCACGCAAAGCTGATTGTTGACCTTCTCCAACACATCCCTAGGTGAAAGTCCTGTCTGAGTCACATTTTTGATGAGGGTCTTGGCAATTACCATAAACAGAGCCGCCGGTACTCCCTTGCCGGACACGTCTGCCATCACCATAGCCAACCTGTCATCGTCCACCAGGAAGAAGTCGTAGAAGTCGCCGCCCACCTCCTTGGCAGGAGTCATAGTAGCGTAGATGTCAAGCTCAGGCCGCTCTGGGAAGGCTGGAAAGATGCAGGGAAGCATACTTGCCTGAATATGCTTGGCCACATCCAGCTCTGCACCAATACGCTCCTTTTCAGCAGTAACTGCAGTGAGATTTTCTATGTAGTCATTGATTTCTCGCTCCATGGTCTTGATTGCCTCAGCCAATGACTCAATCTCATCCCCAGTGTGGATTTCAAGTCGGGCTATCGCAGAAGATACATTTGCATCATGCTTGTACCTAAGCTGCTCGGCAGCTGTGGAGGTTTCCTCATCCTCTCGGTCAGAGACAAAGCTGCTGGCTGCACGGGAGAGCTGATTGATTGGTTTGACGACAAAGCGACCGACCAGAAGAACCATAATGAGAGCCGATGCTATCATCGCTACACAGACCACCAGAATTACAACCATGAGAAAGTGATACCGGTCCGCCATCACATTATTCATGGAAATATCCACGCACATGACTGCATAAGGCTTACCCGTGCCATCCTTCAGCTTTACCATAGCGGAGGAAAGCCAGCCAAAGGCTTGTGTATTGCTGATATATACCAGCTCGTCTTTATCCTCAGGCATATTCTGCACCAACGTATCAATTGTTCCAAAGCTCACGTCAGGGTCGGTATCCATTACTGTGAAGGTCTCTTGTTGCTCAGGTCTGAGCTGTAGGACATAAATGTATTCCACGCTGTTGGCGGCCTGTACATCACGAAGAAAATCCAGCATCCGGTTATAATCTTTAATCGGCTTCCCTTCGTTTATGCTGCCAATCAAAACATTGCTGTCCATTTGAGTCGCCGCTGTCCGGGCGAGATCTACTGCTAACGTCTTATAATGTTTATCCATGGCGTTAGCATAGGTTTGATAGCTTACCGTAATCGCGGCTGCTCCCATAAGAAGTGCCATCAAGGCGATTACCAGTACGGATTTTGTTCTTAGTGAAATCCTTGCTTTCTTATTCAGGGTAGTCTCCTCCTCTCTATTTTTAGATAAAGTAGAATTATTATAGATGATAAGTTTCTCAATTGCCTATTTCAGATTAGGGTATCAAAAGCTTTGCATAGACTCGTCTTCGGCGATTTGCACAAAACAGACCTTGTCTTGTGCATGATGCAGAATGCAGTTTACCCTTTAAATGCGTACTGTCAGAGTGTTAAAGCCTTGATAATGTCGATAGTAAAACTCTTTCACCTTTTTCTTCACCATAAGTATCCCGATGTTCTCCATCGCATGATCCTCATTCTCTGCCTCGGATATTTTCACTGTGCGCAGAGAAAATGGATCAAATGCAGGAGCATTATCCCTGATATGAAGCTCAAAGCCTCCATCTCCCGTAGAGAAAAGAGTAATCTGGATGTATATATCCTTCCTGCGCTTTTCTCCTACATGTAAGAAGATTGCCTGACATGTCTCCTCCAGCGCCATATTCACCAGCATGGTTTGAGCTATACTGGCACTTTGGAGGGTACAGAACTCTTCCACCTCCTCCATGAGTGAGGAAAGTGCCTCATTCCCCTCCTGTAATAGCCGTTGATAGATGAGTGTTCCGTCCAGACTGCCGAAGGAAAGACCTTTTTGTCTTCGACCCAGCTTCCATAGCCCGTATAGGAGCAAGCTTCCCACCTCAGTAATGGGAAAGACCAGCCAGAAGGTGTTCAAAGGCCCCAGTGCAAGAGGTATGGCCGCTAAAAGATATACCGCAAAGGTCCGCAGAAAGGTAAGTCGAAGAGTATCCGCCTCACGCTCCACCGACTGCCAATAGGCTGCCAAGATCATCGAGACTCCTACGGCTACCGCACTCAAAGCATACCATCTCAGCGCAGCTGTTCCCGTAGTAATCAAGGCCAGCGACAGACCAAAGACCTCTGCAATTTGAGGAGCAAGCAGCACCACCGAAGTCAGAAGCACCGCTCCCAGCACTGTTCCCCAGGTGAAAGCCAGCTTCATAGTCTGCTGCTTGGCCACCCGGTTGCGCTCGGCGTGAAAGGTGCCCGCCAAGGGCTGTATGGTGGCACCCACACCGTCGAACAAACCATTTACCACATATGAAATATTGAGAACTACATTGAAGACAGCTAACGCCCCCTCCCCGTGACGGCGGATCAACAGGTTGTTGAGTACTAAAAACAAAAAAAACTGCCATAGGTATTGGGAGGAAGAAGAGAAGCCCGTCTTGAAGCAGGGAAGTACTGTAGTCAAGCGTGGTCTCACTAGCCTGAGACTAAGAATATTGCTCTTACGAAAGAAATGGGGCAGGTAGATCAGAATACCAGCTGCAGTGCCCAGGATGGTAGAGTAGATAGCACCCCGGACTCCCATATCAAAACCTAGCACCAATACAAAGGAGAGTCCAACGTCCAGCAGATTAGCCACCGCCAACCCGGTACCAGCCCTCCGTTCTCCGTCATCACAGCGAATAAAATTGTAAAACAGCAGGTTCAGGAAATAAAGGGGTGCTGAAAGAAATAGCCGCAGGGCATAGTCCCTTGTCATTTGATACACTGCACCCTGACCAGGATCGGTTCCCAGCACGGACAGAATAGGTTCCAGAAAGATTGCACCTAAGACAGCAATCGACGTACTGAGGATGAGTGCACAGGTCAAAAGCTGTGTGAAAACGTTCAAGGCCTGTTTCGCTCTTCCCTCTCCCAGAAGCCGGGTAAAGGTGACTGCTCCACCCACGGCCAACCCCACATCTAGAATGTTAAAGACCAACCAAATAGGAGCTACCAATCCGATGGCCGCCAAAGCACTCTCCCCCAAACGAATGCCTACACAGAGTGCATCTGCCAGATTAGCCAGCGCTAGGCATAGTGAAGAAATCACCGCTGGAAAAAAAAAACGATAAAATATTTTATGTGTAAAAAAAGTTTCACTCATTTCTTGGGAACTCCCTTCCAAAGGGGAATCAGCCGGTCTGGCTGAGATTCCAGCTTGTTGGTACGCAACCCGGGTAGATCAAGATCCTCCTCCTGATCAATCCACTCTACAGCACTGGGGAGGCGTTGATAGAGCTCCCATTTAAGATAGCCATCCAATCCTGGCATGAGAGTTTTAGTCACATGAAGGTCGAACACGCCAGGCGCGATGACAGAGCCTAGGGCAACCGCCTGGACTCCACACTCATCCCGCAATACAATACCCTGCATACCCAGTTTCTCGTGCTTCTGTATCGCAAGAAGGGCCACCTCCAGATCACCCGTAGAACCGTGATGATTTCTCCAGCCGTACATAGCGTGGGTGACCTCGAGTAAGGAGTCAGCTTCCAATGTACAGATCCGCCAATTGTGACGATCTCTAGCTCGGTGAACCTTAGCTCGAAGGTTTTTATAAGTTCTGCCGGGCATATCCACCTGTGCAGCGCGGTGATAAACATACTCAGCATCCCCCCTGGTCTCGATGAAGTGAAATCGTCCTGGCAAAAGCTCCTCTACAAAATTCATGTCCTCCTCTCGGACATAATGCAGGGAGAAATCAGGGGTATCCGCCATGACATCCAGGAAATCCAGCTTCTGTGCCGGGCTGCCGCAGGGAAACATCCATGCGTTCTCCCCCCTTGCACCCGTACGGACAAAAAAGGCGTCCTTTTGCAGGCAGAGGGAAAGATCCATGGAACTCTGCCACAGGAACAAAGAGACGAAGGCATGGGAACTAAGCACATGTCTCTCTTTCAAACGAATGGCCTCCACCGCATCCCTGTCCTCAAAACGAATCTTGCGACTTATGTAATCGTTAACAGCCATCACTCGACGGTCAGGATATCCGTAAAACCAGTAACCTCGAAGACTTCAAGGATTGTCTCATTCACATGGCGAATCACCATTTTCCCCTGTTTGTTCATCACCTTCTGGGCAGAGAGCAACACACGCAGACCGGCAGAGGAGATGTATTCCAGCTCTTCAAAATCCATTACGAGGGAACTCACCCCGGTAAGTGTTGTCTTTAGCTCCGCCTCCAGCTGAGGCGCTGTAGTAGTATCCAAGCGACCGGACAGAATCACTGTTAGTTCGTTCGCATTCAAAGTCTTGCTAATCGTCATTTTCATTTCCTCCAAAATTAAATTGTTTTAGTTGCAGTCATTTCCAGCTTTCCGCTGCATAGTCAGATGGACTTTTGATACGTAATCTCAAATATACGAAACTATTGATACCCTCTTCCTGCATTAAATGGTTATCGCCATTGTGATGGAAAACTCATTTTACTTGTATTTTGTATTTTCAATGCTTCTATGTCCTTTCTCCTATGTCCTTTCTTCAATCATCAAATGTCGTACCTGAAGCAGCAAGCATTGCGAATCCTTCTTTCCCTTTGACAAATTATTTATCTTTATATTTGCATAGCCCCTTCTGGTGAACATCCGGATTTTCACGATTGAATTGGCCGTATGAACAGTACCAGCATTGATGGATTTGAACCAGTCCGCCATCCCGTGCTTTCCAAAAGGAGCAACCGTCACGTGTATCGACTTGAATCGCTTTGAGTTTCTGCTCAACCTCGCTTGTTCGCTCTGTTAAAACATTCATAATACAGGCCCCCCCAACTTAATATAATCGCCAGAAATAGTATGATAGCCGGATCATAAATCATTCATGACCATAGAAACTGTCCCGCTCATTCACCTACTATGATATAGGTAGCGTAACATTTTGAATTTATTCTGAGCATAATCTTACGTGAAATGTCATAATTTTGCGTAAAATGTTATTTAAAAGTAGAAAAGCAGCTATTAATATTTATTACTGTCCCTTCTATAGGACAGTAATTCAGTTTTTCATTTCTATAAAATACCTGGGATTTGAAATAGAATGGTCCTTGTTTAGCCAGAGATAAACCGGCGAAGCATATTTTTTTATTCTTCAGCAGTGTTACCAATTAAGATACAATTTACTATCGTATCCGGAACAAGAGCCTTGATATCTTCTGCAATCTTATTATTTCTATACAATATTTCTTTCATGGTTAGGTCAGTCTCATAACCAATGAATACATCAACAAATGTCGTTCTGGCAGAGACTCGAGTGCGATATGTTTCAAAATATTGATAGAGCTCATAATTAGCAGTAAGAGCACTTAATATTTTTTGTGACACAGTTTCATCTGTACATTTGTCCAGTAGTGAATAAGCACTACGTTTGATAGGATCCACACTCAAATAAAAGGTATAACCAATGATAACAAGACAGATTATATATTGAAATTTGTATATTCCCATCACATTAGGAAACAGACAAATCAGCGTCATGATCACAAGCGATACCATTAATTGCAGGCTTTCATTCATACAATCTACAATTTGGGATTTTATAATTCCATTGTTACTACTGCTTTTCCTTTTTAGTGTCATAATAATTACAACATCATATATAACAACAGTTATTGGATAGGCAAACTCTAGCACACCAAAAGAAACTTCTCTATCTGCATGGATAAAATCATTCACAGATAACACTGCAAGTATGATAAGGTTGACATCCTGAATAATAAAGCCTGCGAAGGTACCGAGTGCCTCAAACTTACCCAATCCATATTCATATTCATAAGACTTGTTATCCGCCTGTCTTTTCAATACTAAAGCATACATCCCTAATACAACTGTAGATCCAATGTTACTAACAACTTGTATTAAAAACAAAAGCGAATGCGAAGTAAAATATAGATAAGTCATAAACCCCAGAGCAAGAACACCCGTTATTAAGAAATTCAATAAAGTTAATTTGAATAGTGTTTTGTAATCATCCTTTTGCTCCATCCTAACCATTTCCTCCAAATAAACAAAAAAACAAACATAATATCATAAGCAAGTAGATTATTCGCCAGTACAGATTACTTATTCGCAATATAATTACAAATATCATCTACTGTTGTCAGCGAAACAACATCCCTATCATTAATATTGATTTTATACTCATCTTCCAGTATGGAGATGAGTCTTATAATTTCAAACGAATCCAACCCTAAATCTGTTTTGATCGCTGTATCCCCTGTAACCTCAATCGTTGGTGCAAAATTTTCATTAATTATATTGATGACTTCAATAAGCATATTAAATTTCTCCTCTTTTAATCTTTTTGCTTGCTGTTTTGGGAAACTCGTGATCATAAAACACTACACTCTCAATTTGTTTATAAGATGCTAACTTCTTGTTCAGTTCACTAATTTTTTTACGTATTATGCCTTCATCACAATCTGAATAGATCTTGGCTGTCAGTTTCCCATTTTGCTCACAAATAACGATCTCTTTAATCTCTTCAATTTTTATAAATTCAAATTCAAGTTCTTCTGGGCTTATATTCTTCCCATTGGGTAGTACAAGCAAATTCTTTTTTCTCCCAGATAAATATACATAATTGTCTTCAATATATCCTAAATCTCCGGTTAAAAACCATTCCCCATCAAATGCTTGCGCAGTAGCCTCAGGGTCCTTGTAATACCCCAGAAATAGGTAGGAGCTTTTAAACAATAACTCGCCGTCTTTTACTTTTGCTTCGGAATTCACATTGATTCGTCCAATACTTCCAAGACGATTATCATCATTTGGATTAACCGTAATTGATCCCCCGGTTTCAGTAAGTCCGTATCCATTCAATACTAAGACATCCAACTCTTGCATGCGTTTTGCTATGTCTATATTCAAAGGAGCTCCACCAATTGTAATGATTCTTAAATTCCCCCCGAATAGTTGGGTTAAAGCTTGTTTACGTGCCATAAGATGATCGATACTATTTATTTTCATTTGTTCTTGTGCTGTAGCCTCAATGATTTTATCAAAATAAGTTAGCACTGCCGGAACTAAGAACACACCATATGGCCTGGCTTCCTGCATTTCCATCAAAAGATGCTTTAGTCCTGCAGATATAAAGATGTTTCCCCCACTATACATGGATACAAGCACCTGATTAGCAAAAGGAAGAATATGATGTAACGGTAACATTAAATAAAGCGTGTCTTTAATTTTATGACTATAGTAAAAATAAAGACTAGTACGTAAAAGATTAATTTGTGACTGCATCACGCCCTTGGGCTTCCCTGTAGTTCCTGAGGTATAAAATAGATAGGACAGATCTGTTCCGTCAGTGTTTGGTAATGTAACCTCCTCTTCACAACCTTGATAAGCCTCCGTATCTGTTTCTATGCAAATTGTATGTATTACACTTTTGTTATGTTCTGTTATATAATCACAAATCGACTGATTGAAGGCAGAATAAACCAGACAGGCTGTGTCGCTATGCTCCACCATATAAGCCTTTTCCTGCGTTGTTGCCATATT
>JAQZBM010000120.1 GCA_029238945.1 Clostridia bacterium | reverse complement strand
TTGCTCAGGTTTGCCTCTTTAGCTTTATTGATACAGTGGTTCAGAGCCATTTCTCCAAAGCCCTTTCCCCGATATTCCTTATACACTGTAACATTATGTATATAGCCTCTATTGACGGTACTTTCAAGACCAACTGCAGCAGTAGCAGTTATTTTCCCATCCTGCTCTATAAAAAATACATAGGTATCAGGATTTCTAAGGGTCAATTCGAAGCTTTTCTCTGTGTACAGCTCATCACCATCTTTTTTGAAGCCTGCGTTCATTATAGCTATATAGTCCTTGTTGTCTTCAATAGTTATCCGTCTTATGCTGCAGTTGTCCATGTTGATAGTTCTATAGTCGATATCAATGATATTTAAGTCCATCTTCCATGAGTATTTATCCGGCTTGAAGCCCCGTTTTTGTACGAAATCCATAGCTTGCTGCATATGCTCCTTAGCAAATGCAGTAATGTTTTTTACTCCGCATATTTTTGCATGCTCAAAAATTACATCATACATCCTGCTTCCTAAGCCTCGCTGCCTATAGTCAGGGTGTATTATCACCTGTAGGCTGGCATTCTGGGGCTTGGAAATATTTTTCATGCAGCCGGCAAAACCAATTATTTCATCTTGGAGATATGCAATAAATATTCCCTTTCTGAACTCTTCATTGGAAAGAATAAACTCCAAGGTTTGCTCCGGTATGCTCAGTTCCAGCTTATCACGATTGTTGACGGCATCGACAAAAGCTTTCCAACTCTCCAGGTTTTTCCTTTCAGGGTTTTCAATTCTTACACTGTCTAACTCCATTTCTGTATCCCCCTTGTCTTGATTATTACCAGAAGCTGCTTACGAAATTCTTCAGTTCCGAAACACCTGAAACAGCTGTATAGCCATGCCATTCCCTTGGAAACAGCTTCTTATAGCCTGCTTGACCAAATCTGTCATCAATCAGCACCACAATGCCCCGGTCTTTCTCTGTCCGGATTACTCTTCCCGCTGCCTGCATCACCTTGTTCATACCCGGGAACTTATAGGCATAGTCAAAGCCGGAGCCCTTCAGCCTGTCAAAGTACTGCATTATAATATCTCTCTCCGTGCATACCTGCGGCAGCCCAACTCCAACTATTACGGCTCCGGACAGTCTGTCTCCCGTAAGGTCTATGCCCTCTGAGAACATACCGCCCATAACGGCAAAGCCTATCAGAGTTCTCTCATTGTCAGGTCTGAAGCTCTGTAAGAATGCCTCCTTGCTCTCTTCATCCATATCTGTTGTTTGAAATATCACATCATAGTTCTGACTATATTCTTGAAATTCCTGAATTATGTCCTGCATATAGCTGTAGGATGGACAGTAAATCAGATAGTTGCCTTCCTTCTGCCTTACAGCTTCATTTATACAGGCAGCTACTTCAGCCTTGCTGTTTTCTCTGTCCTTGTACCTGGTCGAGATTCTGTTCATTACGCAAAGCCCCAGATTATCCCTGGGGAAGGAGGATTCCAGCCTCATATTGTATGAATTCTCATCCCCGCCAAGCATGTAAATATAGTACTGCATAGGAAGCAGTGTTGCGGAGAAAAACACAGCTGACCTTGCCTTCTTTATCTTCTCCTGCAAAAGCTTTGAGGCATCTATGCAGAAGAGCTTTATGGTCAAATCTCTGTTACTTTCGCTGATGCAAATAAAATGCTCATCATATATTTCGGAAATCCTTAGAAAAAACATGGTGTCAAAATAAAGCTGCAGTGCTTGCTCATTCATAACGCCGCTGTTTTGCTGCAGCACTTCATCGAAATCTGCCGCCAGTCTGCGCAGCAGCTTGCATAGCTCCGACGGGAGCTCCTGAGACACTGAGACTCTCTCTGCTAAGCCTTTCTTGTAGTCAATTAAATATTTATTCACCTCAGTCAGAGTTTTATATAAGCGCTTGCTTATGCTCTTGAAATATCTCTTTTGCTCCAGTATCGCACTTTTGCTTATGCTTGCGGTATGCATATCCCGTGATCTGTCAACCAGATTATGGGCCTCATCCACCAGCAGAGCATACTGCCTGTCGTTGCTGCTGTTATCGTAACCGTCCCCGAAATATCTTCTAAGGTGTGCCCGAGGGTCAAAGACATAGTTATAATCACAGATTATGATATCGGCCCATAGGGATAAATCTAGAGAAAACTCAAAGGGGCACACTCTATGGATTCTTGCATATTCCTCTATCAATTCCCTGTTAAGTATACCTTCTCGTGTCAGAGCATCCCTCAACGCGTCGTCTATCCTGTCAAAGTAGCCCTCTGCATAGCTGCAGCTCTCCGCTCTGCAGCTGCATTCCTTTTCAAAGCATATCTTATCCTTTGCCGTAACTACAACTGCCTTGATGTCCAGACCCTTTCCCATAAGCAGCCTTATGGTATCCTCTGCCACTTGGCGGGTTATGGTTTTGGCAGTAAGGTAAAAAATCTTTGATATATGTCCTTCTCCCAGGGCTTTTACAGCAGGAAAAAGCGTGGATATTGTCTTGCCCGTTCCGGTAGGTGCCTGCGCGAAAATACTGCTGCCCTCCGCTATAGTTTTATATACAGCTACTGCAAATTCTCTCTGGTTTTTACGATAGCTTTCAAAGGGAAACTGCAGCTTATAAATTGATTGGTTTCTTCTCTCTGCATTTTCCTGTATAAAGCTGAACCAGCTCCACAGCTTGTTCAGCATCCCGTCAAAGAAGTCTTTAAGTTCATCAGCTGTATAGCTTACTGCAATTGACTTATGTTCTTCACTGTCCAAATTATAATACGTAAGCTGAACAGAAATGTTTTCTAAGTCATTTTGTACAGCATATATATATCCATATATTTTGGCCTGTGCCCAATGCATGGGATTGAAGTCTTCATCTATATGCTCCAGTGAGTGATAGGTGCTCTTTATTTCCTCGATAACCGCACTGTCCCCATCAAGTATAATGCCGTCAACACGGCCTTCTATCAAGAAGGCTATCCCCTCTTTTTCTATGGGGAAGCTTACACTCACTTCATTTATGTAATTATCGCCCAGCTCCTGCTTCCGCTGCCTTTGGAGCTTCTGATGCACCCTGGTGCCCAGAACTGCCCGATTGCTGCTTGTTACGGAATCATCCAGGCTGCCTGATTTCAAGGCAAACTCAACCAGCTGCCGCACTGAAAGCCTTATTTTTTCTGCTGCCATAATCACTCTTATCCTAACATTTTTTACTTAAATCTATCATTCTTATTATATAATACTTAGAAACCATATGCATCAGCTATAAATATCAAAAAACAAAAAGAGAGTAACATTGTACTCTCTTTTGTAGACTGTTTATTCGGTTCCTTATACACGGAACGACACGGGGGTCGTTCCCTACAACTTGTCAGCTGTTATTTCAAGAGGCTTGCTTTCATTATTGCTCTCTTCCTTACCTTCGCAGCAGCTTCTGCCTTTGTTTCCTCTAAACATCATGGGCAGCATCATAAGCATCATTATCGGGCATAAAAACGGTGCTACCCATCCCAGTACCCTTCCTGCTCCCGGACTGAATCTTGCTATAAAAGGCAGCAGTCCTATAATAACTATAGGCAGCCCGCAGCAAAGAATCATATGAAGCATATGCTTCAAAGGACTATGACCATGATTATGTGCTCCATTATTTTCTTTATTATTTCCATGACAGCTCATACCAAAACCTCCAAAATATCTTCTTTATTTTCACTATAACGATATTTTAGACTCTTGTTATGAAGATTTTATGAAGAAAGTAGATGCTATAAAAAAGCATCCCAAAACGTATTTTGGAATGCTTTTTATGTTATCTTATTACTTTATCAAGCCCAGTTCTTTTCCGACCTTTTCGAAGGCTCTTAGAGTTTCGTCCAAGTCTGCCTTTGTGTGTGCAGCTGTTACGATTGTTCTTACTCTTGCTGCTCCTTTTGCAACTGTCGGGAACACTATGCTTTGAGCAAATACGCCTTCTTCAAACAGTCTATGGCTTAACTCGATTGCCTTTCTGTCATCACCTGCTATTACAGGAGTGATTGGTGTTTCGCTGTGACCTGTGTTGAAGCCCAGCTTGTTTAAGCCATCCTTCAGATATCTTGCGTTCTCCCACATTCTGTCTGTGTACTCTGTAGTTTCTGACAGTATATCTACAGCTTCCATACATGCCATTACTACTGCCGGCGGAAGTGCTGTGCTGAACAGGAATGGTCTGCCTCTGTGGTTCAACCACTCGATAAGGTTTCTCTTACCTGCAACATATCCTCCTACTACACCGATAGCCTTTGAAAGAGTACCTATTTGAATATCTACTCTGTCTGACAGGCCGAAATGGTGAGCTGAGCCTTGACCGTTGCTGCCCAATACTCCGCTGGAGTGCGCATCATCAACGTATGTTATGCAGCCGTATTTCTCTGCCAATTCAACTATTTCAGGAAGCTTAGCTATATCTCCGTCCATGCTGAAAACGCCGTCAGTTATTATCATCTTTGTCTTATATTTATCCTTAACCTCAAGTATTACTCTCTCAAGGTCAGCCATATCACTGTGCTTGAATCTTACCAAATCAGCCTTGCTCAGACGGCAGCCGTCAATTATGCTGGCATGGTTCAACTCATCAGAAATTATAACGTCACCCTTGTCAGTTACTGCAGGTATGCAGCCTGCGTTTGCAGTGAAGCCTGATTGGAATGTAAGTACTGCTTCAACATGCTTGAACTTAGCAAGCTTTTCTTCAAGCTGCTCGTGAATTGTCATGTTTCCGATAATTGTTCTAACAGCACCTGCTCCTACGCCCCAATCATCAATTGCCTTCTTGGCAGCTTCCTTCAGTCTTGGGTGGTTGGCGAAGCCAAGGTAGTTGTTTGAGGAAAGGTTTATAACCTCTTTGCCGTTTATTACACATCTTGGGCCTGAAGCACTGCCTAGTACAGTAAGCTTTCTGTATACGCCCTGGTCCTTAAGCTCGTTTAGCTTTTCGGTTATGAAATCCAAATCATGAATGCTCATTATTTTACCTCCATTTATAAAATCAAATTATTTTATGTCCAGCTTTATTCTCAGCTTTTCCAGCATATCCTTTGTCATGGAAGCTAAATCATAATCAGGCTTCCAGCCCCATTCTGCCCTTGCAGCGCTGTCGTTAAGGGAATTCGGCCAGCTGTTTGCAATTGCTTGTCTTACAGGGTCAACATCATAAGTCATTTTGAACTCTGGTATGTGCTTCTTAATCTCAGCTGCAAGAATCTCAGGGTCGAAGCTCATAGCTGTTACGTTGAAAGCATTTCTATGCACCAGCTTGTCAGGATTTGCTTCCATCAAATCATGGATTGACTTCAAAGCATCCGGCATGTACATCATATCCATGAATGTACCTGCTCCGATATAGGATGCATACTTCTTATTCTTAAGTGCTTCATAATATATATGTACTGCATAGTCAGTAGTTCCGCCGCCAGGAAGCGCTGCATAGGAGATGATTCCCGGGAATCTTACTCCTCTTGTGTCCACTCCGTATCTTTGGTGGTAATAGTCGCATAGCAATTCTCCTGCTACCTTTGTAACTCCATACATTGTTGTAGGTCTTTGAACTGTGTCCTGTGGAGTGTTGTCAGCAGGTGTACTTGGTCCGAAGGCCGCAATGGAGCTTGGTGTAAATACTGCGATGCCTTGCTCTCTTGCTACTTCCAGTACATTATAGGTTCCGTTCATGTTGATGTCATAAGCCATTTGAGGATTCTTTTCTGCATTTGCAGAAAGTATTGCTGCCAAGTGTATAATTTGTTTTACGCCGTGCTTTTTGCACACCTCTGCTATACCTTTTGCATCAACAACGTCAAGAAGTTCAAAAGGACCTGACTGCAGAACGCTTTCATCACCATGCTTGCTTCTGTTGCTGGCTATAACATTGTCATTGCCATACTCTTTTCTCATATAGGTGATAAGCTCTGTACCGATTTGACCCAAAGCTCCCGTGATAAGAATTTTTTTCATTTCATATCCTCCTGTCATTTATTATATTTAATCGTATTTTATTAGCATAATTATTGTTGCTCAATTCATATTATATCATCTAAGGTTTGAATAAAAAATAGTTTTGTGCAAAATTTAAAGACATATTTAGTAGTTTGTACTCGATTGGAGTACATGCGTTTGCCATTTTCAGACATATTTTCTACAAAAATTAAGTGCCGTATGCACAGCACTTAATTTCTATCTTAATATTTCAAAGTTATTTTTTCATATCGGGGTGCTAAAATTTACTATTTGCCTAACCAATCTGCACGCTTCCAGACTTTCCACTATAATTATGGCTGTTCCGTCTTTCGATATGTAAATATCATCGATTGCAGTTTCTGAGCTCTTTACCACCTTTGCTTCCGTGTTTTCGTTAAGCTCCATGAGGTTTGCTCCCTGTACAAAGTATAATCTGTTTCCGGAGCTGCATACATAACTTTCATTGTTTTCGTGGTGCAGGTATTCCACATTGGTGAAAAGCTCACAGGCCAATGTATTTAAGTTGCAAACGTACAGATTTGTGCCAGTTGAACTTGTAAAGGCAAATGACAGCAGGCTGCCGGAGTCATTATATTGTATGCTTTCTATTTGTCCGACTGTTGCTTCATCAAGCTTCAGTACTGTATCAATCCTCTTAGCTTCTTTTGTAGTTAAGTCCAGATTGTATATAGCCTTATATACATATGTTTCTCCATCCGCTGTCATCATTGCAAGCTTTGTTTCGTCGCTGTTCCACACCATGTAACCCGGCAGATACTCATCCTGTCCGCAGACAAAGACCTCTTGATTCTCACCTTTTATCAAGTCAAAGACACACAAAGCTTTATGGTTTCCGCCGCTTTGCTTTATATAGGCAATCTTATCGCCAGAAGGAGACCAATTTATTGCAGATGCATTTAGCTCTAAGACAATAGCACTCTTAGCCATATCTAGTAATAAATTGTTTGAGACAATAATATAGTCCTCCTTGGGAGACCAGCTTAAATTCCATTCCATATCGTTAAGCAGCTCTTCATTGGCTGTACCGATAAGCTGTTGGGTTTGAGCACTTTCAGTATCATACGCATACAAGC
This sequence comes from Clostridia bacterium, assembly GCA_029238945.1. Taxonomy (GTDB): domain Bacteria; phylum Bacillota; class Clostridia; order Lutisporales; family Lutisporaceae; genus GWB2-37-7. The sequence goes on along the minus strand of JAQZBM010000120.1, from coordinate 1,258 downwards.
CGTAACGATTAACTATAGGCTCAGCAGCACAATATATTATGTATCTTTCACTTGGCGAAACGGAAACCAGTGCACCATCTGAGTATGCGATTTCTTTGCCTATATTTATTTCGCTTCCACCCTTCAGTACAAGTATATTATCCTCTTCACTATTACCCAGCCGTCTTACCTCAAGTGCACTTCCATCACTCAGCTGTCTGTAAAACAGCAAGTCTTCCTCGCTTTTGGCAGTGTATTCATAGTTCATTTTAGCAGTGTTAATATCAAGCTTATAGACATCGAAGCTTTCTTCTTGTTCCCGCTGGATTTCTATAATATCTCCATAGGTTCTATAGATATTAATGTTCTCCGTAAATCTGCCTATGAACTTCTGAGTTCTTTCCGGTTCTTTGACTGCAGCCCCTTGACCTCCCGGGCTTTTTACGCAGCCTATGCCGATAAGGCAAACTATAAGTGATAATAATATTATTTTTTTCATTTGAGACCACCTTGTCCATTTTTTCTACTTGTATTATTGCCGTAATCTCTACAGTTAATACATGGGTCTCAAAACAAAAGCATATGCACAGCCGCATATGCTTTTGTTTTTAATAGTTATTTGCTTTCAAAGCTTTTCAGCCTTGATACTATAGAATCTTGATTATTGCTGAACTCCGACAGTACCAGTCCTACCCCTCTTTTGTAATACAAAAGTGTAGTGCTGCCCTCAGCGAAGGTCAGCCGTACTACTACGCAGTTGTCATAAGTTCCTGCAGGTACTGTAACTCTTGCATCTGTCTGAATTATCTCATAGCTGTTCTGCTCACTGACCCAGGAAGTTCCTACTGCTATAGGTAGCTTCAATAAAACAATGTCTGCTATGTCTGCCCGGCTGAGTATATTCTTGTCGCCGTCCGCTCCCTGAGCTACGTATACATTGGCAATACTGTCATCTCTTACTTCATAGATGTTTATTGTTGTATTTCCGGCAGCTGTAGTCTTAAGCTGATACCTGCCATCCTTCTGGTGAGTAACCTCTTGGGTATAAGATGCAAAATCGCTTCCTTCCCCCTCATACACCCACTTATTGCCTGCTTTCAAGGGTATATAGTCTTTGATAGATTCTGCAACTGGCTCTGGAGGCTGAGTCTGAACATCAGATTGCGGTTCCACAGGTGTAGGTGTATATGTCGGAGGGCTGGGGATTTGCGGCTTTTGAGCTGTACAACCTATAAGCATTATCATTACTAGCCCTAAGACAACAACTATATGCAAAGCT
>JAQZBM010000119.1 GCA_029238945.1 Clostridia bacterium | reverse complement strand
AATTTTGATGCAGATTATTATGAGACAGCCAAGGAAGCGACAGAAGCAATACTACAGGATATAAAACTATCCGAAAATGTTGGCATAGGCGGGTCAATGACTATAAAGACCTTGGAACTGGACAAAAAATTAATTGAAAGAGGAAACACAGTCTACTGGCATTGGTTGGAGAAAACTCCGGAAGGAATGAATCTGGCAAGGAAGAATGCAGCTTTTGCAGATGTTTACTTAGCAAGTGCAAATGCACTTACTGAAGATGGAAAGCTAGTAAATACAGATGGTACAGGCAACAGAGTTTCGGCCATGACCTATGGACCGAAGCGTACCATAGTAGTATGCGGAATAAACAAATTAACAGAAAACCTGGATGCAGCATTGGAGCGCATAGAGAACAACGCATACAAAAATGCCAGAAGACTGAATTTGAATACACCTTGTGCAATAACTGGCAAGTGTTCTGACTGCAGCAGTCCGCAAAGACAATGCAATGTTACCACAATATTAAAAAGATGCCCATACGATAGTGTTATCAAGGTTATCCTTATAAATGAAGAATTAGGATACTAAAATTAATTCTCAATATTTAGAATATTACCAATATGGCTTTTGTCATATTTTCAGCAGGAATTTTTGTATATTTGTTGAATTACTTTATTACAAAAAAATTTTAGATATACCAAAATAATTGTAATTTTGTTATAATGTAATTGACTCTATTACAGAGTATTCAAGCAAAGAGCAACTTGGTTATAAAATACTGGACAGAGGTGGTTAAATGATTAAGAATTTTAATGAGCTTCTTGAAGCAGCAAAGAAGCAGGGAGTAATGAGACTGGCGGTTGCCGCTGCGCAGGACGCTGATGTTCTTAAGGCTGTAAATGAAGCCAAGGAAATGGGACTGGTAGAGCCTATACTTGTGGGTGACCAAGAGAAAATTATTGAAATAATGAACAAGCTCAATATTACAAACGAGTTATACGAGATTATACATGAACCTGATTTGATACAGGCTGCCAGAAAGGCTGTAGAGCTGGTAAGCGCAGGAGAAGCTGACTTCCTTATGAAAGGAATTCTCCAAACAGCAGATATTCTGAGAGCAGTACTGGATAAAGAAATCGGTTTAAGAACAGAGAACCTTCTCAGCCACGTGATGGTATATGATGTTCCAAGCTATCATAAGCTGCTGTTCTTAACCGACGGCGGTATGAATGTAGCACCGGATTTGAACCAAAAGGTACAAATACTTGAGAATGCTATAGCAGCATGCAAGGCTTTGGACATGGACAGAATAAATGCGGCATGCTTAGCAGGAGCAGAGGTAGTAAATCCAAAGATACAAGCTACTGTGGATGCAAAAGAACTTGCTGATATGAAGGACAAATGGGATTCTATGGATGCTTCTGTAATCGGACCTGTAGCACTTGACCTGGCAATAAGCGAGGAGGCATGTAAGCACAAAGGCTATAAAGCAGAAGGTGCAGGAGATGCAGACATACTATTGGTGCCGGCTTATGAAGTAGGCAACGCACTAGGTAAGTCCTTGACATACTTTGGAGGTGCAAAATCTGCAGGTGTCATAATGGGTGCTAAGGCTCCTATCGTTCTTGTTTCAAGAGCAGACTCCTCAGAGGCAAAGCTTCTGTCCATAGCATTTGGAAGCTTGATTTCAGGTCATAATAAACCGGCACAAAGCTCCTGCGGTGGATGCTGCGGCGGTTGCAGCTGCAGTGGACACTAATATATAGATAGAACACTATAGATATTTATAATGTATTTAAGGGGGAAAAAAATTGAAAAAGTTAATGTCAGGAAATGAAGCGATTGCCAGAGGTGCGTTTGAAGCTGGCGTTACAGTTGCTGCTGCGTACCCTGGTACACCAAGTACTGAAATACTTGAAAATATGGTGGAGTACAAAGAGCATATTTACAGCGAATGGGCTCCAAACGAAAAAGTAGCCTGCGAGGTTGCCATAGGTGCATCCATTGCCGGTTCAAGAAGCTTAGCAGCTATGAAGCACGTTGGTGTAAACGTCGCAGCTGACTCATTCTTCACTTATGCATATCTGGGAGTAAATGCCGGATTTGTATTGGTATCAGCAGACGACCCAAGCATGCACAGCTCACAAAATGAGCAGGACAACAGATACTATGCGAAATTTGCCAAAATGGCATTGATAGAGCCAAGTGACAGCCAGGAAGCAAAGGATTTCTTGAAGGAAGCTTATAAGATTAGCGAACAATATGATATCCCTGTTCTTTACAGAGTGACTACCAGAGTTTGCCACAGCAAGAGCTTAGTTGAGCTGGGCGAAAGAGAAAACTTTGGATTCAAGCCATATGTGAAGAGAGCTGACAAATTTGTTGCTACTCCTGCAAACGCTAAGATTGCTCACGGCAAGCTGGAAGCAAAGCTAAAGGCTTTGGAAGAGTATGCTAACAACTCACCCCTTAACAAAGCAGAATATAATGAAAACACAAACATAGGTATTATTACAGCAAGTGTTGCTTATCAATATGTTAAGGAAGTTTTCGGAGAAAAGGCTTCATACCTGAAGCTTGGTTTCACATTTCCTTTGCCAATGGCAATGATAAGAGACTTCGCAGCTAAGTTTGAAACAGTATATGTAGTTGAAGAGCTTGAACCATTTATGGAAGAGCAAATAAAGGCAGCAGGCATAAAGGTTATAGGTAAGGAGCTTATACCAAACATGTATGAGCTGAACCCTGATATCGTTGCAAAGGCGCTGCTTGGAATAGAAAACGAAACTAAGACAGTTGATACAGAAGTAGTTGCAAGACCTCCGGTACTTTGCCCGGGCTGCCCTCACAGAGGCTTCTTCTATACAATGTCAAAGAAGAAGAACACAGTTGTTGCAGGTGATATAGGCTGCTATACCTTGGGTGGAACTGAGCCGCTAAACGCGTTGGATTCAGTTATCTGCATGGGTGCCGGCATCAGTGCTGCTATGGGTATGGCAAAGTCATTTGAAGTAACAGGCAGAGATACAAAGGTATTTGGAGTAGTTGGAGACTCAACCTTCTTACACTCAGGTATCACAGGTGCAATTGACGTTGTATATAACAAGGGTAAAATGATACCTGTAGTACTGGACAACAGCATCACAGGTATGACCGGACACCAAGAGAACCCTGGTACAGGAAAGACCTTGATGGGAGAAGATACATTGGCACTTGACCCCGTAGACGTATTGAAGTCAATCGGTTATAAGACAGTTGCTACAGTTGACCCATGCGACCTGAAGGCAATGAACGAGGTAGTAGATGAGGCTATGAAGGCTACTGAACCTTATGCCATAGTAACAAAGAGACCATGTGTGCTTATAAAAGGACTTCCACCTTTCAAAACTAAGTGCGAGGTAATACCGGAAAAGTGCACAAAGTGCAAAATGTGCTTGAAGGTAGGATGCCCTGCAATATCCTTTAAGGATGGAGTATCATACATTGATCAATCAATGTGCGTAGGCTGTGATGTATGTATGCAGGTCTGCAAGTTTGATGCTATAGTAAAGGTTGGTGAGCAATAATGAGAGAAACTAAGAACATCCTCTTGGTCGGCGTAGGCGGCCAAGGTATTATATTGGTAAGTAAGATATTGATTGCCGGACTTATGAAGGCTGGCTATGATGTAAAGATGTCTGAGGTTCACGGTATGGCGCAAAGAGGCGGAAGCGTTACTACACAAGTCAGATTCGGTGAAAAGGTTTACTCATCAATCATCGGCAAGGGTCAGGCTGATATACTTGTATCCTTCGAAAAGATGGAGGCTGCCCGCTGGATTGAGTACTTGAAGCCGCAGGGAACAGTAGTTGTAAACAACTATGAAATCCCATCCATGCCTATAGCTACGCTGAAGGCTAAATATCCTGAAAATGTGCTTGAAGCTCTTGCTAAAGAGTTCAAGACAGTAACTCTGGATGCAGGTCAGGCAGCTATAGAAATTGGCAATATCAAGACACAAAACATAGTATTGTTTGGTGCTCTGGTAAAAGCATTAGGAATGAACGATATCGACTGGGTAGAGATTCTGAAGGAAAATCTTCCGGCTAAGATGGTAGATATAAACATAAAAGCATTCCAAAAGGGAATGGAACTGTAATAGCAAAGGTTCTTTATAAGTATTCAAAGGGAATGGACATCGTCCATTCCCTTTGTTTTATGCTATAATAGTTATAATACTCTTGATTGGAGGCATGTTTGATGTCTAATGAATATAAGTTATGCGCCTGTCCCTTGGATTGCTTTGATGTATGCAGCATAAGGGCGGAAATAATAGATGGAAAAGTAACTAAGCTAACAGGCAATAAGGAGCACCCTATAACTCAGGGCTTTATCTGTGAGAAGGGCAGAAAGCATGCAGAGAGAATGTACAGCCCTTTGAGACTGAAGAAGCCTATGAAAAAGGTCAACGGAGGATTTGTAGAGATTACCTGGGATGAGGCCTTGGATACAATTGCTGATAAGCTTAAGCATTATATAAATGAGTATGGCACCTTGTCTATTGCACAATACAATGACGGCGGAGCAGCCGGACTGTTGAAGAATATTGAAAACCTATTCTTTGACTATCTGGGAGACGTTACTCAGTTTGAGGGGAACCTTTGCTGGGGTGCTGGAATGGCAGCTCAAAAGCTTGATTTTGGTGATGTTAAGGGACATGCCCCTGAAGATATTGAGAATGCAAAGACCATTATAATCTGGGGAAGAAATATAGTCGAGACGAATATGCATATGGTTCCCTTCATAAAGAAAGCAAAAGAAAAGGGTACAAAGGTGATTGTTATAGACCCAATTACAACAGCCACTACCGCTATCAGCGATTGGCATATAAAGCTGAAACCGAAGGGTGATGCAGCCTTCGCCTGTGCTGTTGCGAAGTATATGATTGAAAATAAGCTTTTTGACCATAGCTTTGTATATAACTACACAAAAGGCTTTCATGAATTAAGTTCATATATAAGAAGCCTGAGTTACAAAGAGCTGCTTAAGCTGTGCGGCACTAATATGGACACGGTTATTGGTTTTGCAGGAGCATTGGTTCATAAGCCCGCTTCTATATATATAGGCTATGGATTACAGCGGTATAAAAACGGCGGCAGTACTGTCAGAAGCATTGATATGCTTGGCGCTTTGGCAGGTATTATCGGCATATCAGGCGGCGGAGTTAACTACGCAAATAAGGTTTATGGTAGCTTCATAGACTGGGAGTCTGCAGCACCGACGAAAGAGCCGGAGCATAGGTATATCTCTAAGCCGCGGTTTGCTGCAGATTTAGCCGGCTTGGATAATCCAAAGGTTAAGATGCTGTTCATAAGCAGGTCAAATCCTGTAGTGCAGCAGCCCGATGCTGCTGAGGTTGCATATGTGATAAAAGGTATAGAGTTCAAGGTAGTGCTTGACCACTTTATGACAGATACGGCAAAGCTCGCTGATATAGTACTTCCCGTTACTTATTTCATGGAGGAGACTGACATAATATACTCCAGCATGTGGAACAGCTACATGTTCTACAATGAGAAGCTGGTGTCAAGAGACTTAGATGTAAAGCCCGAGTTTGAGATATACAGCATACTGGCACAGAAATTAGGCATGTCAGATTTCCCTCAAATGAAGGAGGAACAGTGGATTGATAAACTATTAAGCAAGCTTTACGACAAGGGGCTTAATGCTTCTGAGCTGAAGAGAAATTCCTTTACAAAAATCAATGTAAATCCGGTAGCATGGGAAAATAAGGAGTTCAGCACTCAGTCAGGCCGCTTTGAGTTCATAGACACTGCTTCTCTTAACGGCTGTATAGCCAGTGAGCAGAGCAAAACTTCGGAAGACTTCAGACTTCTTACGGTACATGCAAAAGAATCCCTGCATTCACAGCATTTCTTGACATCGGAGGTAGAGCATCCGCCGGTTTATTTAAACAGTCAAGATGCTTTAAGGCTTGAAATCAATAGCAATGAATTAATAGAGTTATACAACGAGTATGGATGCATAACGGCAGAAGCTATGATATCAGATAAAGGTCAAAGCGGCGTATTATTCATGCACGAGGGCTGGTGGAAGAAAAACGGCGGCAGCGTCAACAGCCTCACTCCCCATGATAACAGCGACATCGGCTTGCAGGCCGTATACAACGATTGCATATGCAAAATAAGAAAACAAGGTGCTTAGAATGAATAAACTACTTAAGTCTCTGAATGAAGAGCAAAGGAAGGCGGCAGAGCATGAGCAAGGCCCCTGCATGGTCCTTGCAGGACCTGGGACAGGCAAGACTACTATTATTGTTCACCGCCTTGCTAATATGATAAAGTCAGGTATTGCAAAGCCTGAGAATCTTTTGGTTGTAACCTTTTCTAAGGATGCGGCAGCAGAAATGAAGGAAAGATTTCTGAAGTTTGCTTCAGAACATAAGCTGGGAAGCTCATCAAGGCTAAAGGATATTACCTTCGGAACCTTCCATGCAGTCTTCTTTAAAATATTGAGACAGTATGGCAATTATAAGCTGGAAAACCTTTTGGATGAATCAGAAAAGTTCAATATCATTAAAAATACCGCAAGGAAGCTGCAGCTGGACTTTTGTGAGGATGACGACCGCATAGCGGATGTAATAAATGACATCGGATATTTCATGAACACAATGGCAGACACTGTTGACTACAAACCGCAGTCCTGCACAGTGGATGAGTTTAGGCACATATTTGAGAGTTATTATACAATTAAGCATAAGCAGAATAAATTCGATTATGATGATATGCTTACAGACTGCTATTACCTGCTAAAGAATAATAAAAGGGTGCTGGAGGCTGTCAGAGAGAAGTATACATATATACTAATAGATGAGTTCCAGGATATAAGTCCTGTTCAGTTTAAGGCAATCAGGCTTATAGGTGAGCCTTTGAGAAACATATTTGTGGTAGGCGACGATGACCAAAGCATATATGGCTTCAGAGGCGCGGCACCGGGGATACTTATGGAGTTTGAAGATATATACAAAGGCTGCTCAAAGGTAATATTGAGGGAGAACTATAGAAGCACAAAGCAGATTTTGAGCTGCGCCATGGCGCTTATAGATAAAAACAAGGACCGATACCGGAAACAGCTGCAGCCTGTAAAGGAACAAGGAAGCATGCCAAATATAATAGGCGTAAAGGATTTTGAGGAAGAAGCAAGGCTGATTGCTATCAGAGTTAAGGAGCAGACAGCCAGAGCCGGCAGCTATTCAGATATAGCTGTAATATACAGGACCAACCTCCAGTCAAGAGCCTTGGTTGACGCATTTATGGACCACAATATACCCTTTACGGCGGCAGACGGAGCAGCATCCATATATAATCATTGGATATTCCGTGACATATTGGCATATTTACAGCTTGCGGCTGGACTAGGCAGGGAGCAGGAGCTTATAAGGATATTGAATAAACCAAAGCGATATATCAGCCGTGATTCCATTGCTACTGCATCCAAGTATAATGGTGATTTGATAAGCAATTTGATAACATACTGCAATCTCAACATGAGGCAGGTAAATGTGCTGGTGGACCTGCAGCAAAGTATAAAAAGAATGTCAGGCATGAATACTAAGGCAGCATTCAAATATATCAGGGGCTACATAGGCTATGAGGAGTATCTGAGAGACTATGCTGCCAGCAAAGGCATCAATGTAAAGGGACTTTTGGAAGCCTTGGAGGAAGCGGAGGATGCTGTACAGCATTTCGACGAGATAATGGGTTTTCTAGACCATGTGGAGGAGGTACGGGAAAAGACAAAGGAAGCCAGAAATAAGAGCAAGGCTGAAGACAGTGTAAGACTGCTTACTATGCATAAGGCTAAAGGACTGGAGTTTGATACTGTTTTTATAGGAGGCGCAGTGAAAGGACTTTGCCCTTATGAAGGAAGTGAGAGTCTTAAGCCCAATGAGCTGGAGGAGGAGCGAAGGCTTTTCTACGTAGCTGCTACCAGAGCTAAGCGTGAGCTGTTTATATGCGTTCCAAAGGAGCGGTATGGGAAGCAGACTGAACCCTCCAGATTCATCGATGAGCTTTTAAATGTCAATCTTGCAGAAAACTACAGCCTGCACATAGGACAGAAGGTATTCCATAAAATTTTTATGGAAGGTACAATCACCAATATAATCGATGTCAAGGATACCACCAAGCTGGTAATTAATTTTTATGGAGTATCGAAGCAGCTGGATTTAAAGGTATGTCTGCAGAATAATCTATTGGTAATAAAATAAGGCGAAATCATCGCCTTATTTTATTAGGCCTTCTCTTATTATCTCTACTTTCAAATCCACATTTATTTTTGCCTTTGGATAGATTTCCTTCCAATCAATGCTTTGCCAGTATTCATAGTACTTTGCCCTTATCATATCACCCAAGCCTATAGGGTCGCTGTTTGACTCCTGAAGAATT
>JAQZBM010000003.1 GCA_029238945.1 Clostridia bacterium | reverse complement strand
TTCCTTTTTTCTTGGGAACGTTTTATGCACTTTACAGGTTTGAAGGCTTTAATGTCTTAAATTTTGTATTGATGTTTCTTTCACTGCTAACCTTTGATATGATGACTACGGCATTGAACAACTATGTAGACTATAAGAAAGCCATAAAGACCCAGGGCTACGGCTATGAGAGTCATAATGCTATAGTCAGGTATAATCTAAGCGAAGGCTCTGTAATAGGTGTAATTGTGCTGCTCTTTATCATTGCTGCCGTGGCCGGCATAGCACTGTTTTTGAATACAGGCTTGGTAGTGCTTTTATTGGGCGCTTTATCCTTCGGAATAGGAATTCTTTACTCCTTCGGGCCTGTTCCAATATCAAGGACTCCTCTGGGAGAGCTGTTTTCAGGAGTAACTATGGGGCTTGTAATAACGCTGCTGTCAGCATACATACATGTGACAGAGCTTGGAATATTGGACATCAGCATAAGCGGCTCAAGATTATACATTGATATGGAGCTTGTTGAGCTGATATTTATTGCACTGGTGTCAGTGCCTGCAATTGCAGGTATAGCTAACATCATGCTTGCAAATAACATATGCGATATTGCAGATGATTTGGAGAACCGAAGGTACACGCTCCCCATATATATAGGGAAAGAAACCTCCCTGAAGCTTTTTGCCCTGCTTTACTATATAGGCTTCTCAGCAATTGCAGCAGCAGTTGCTTTGGGTGCAGTTCCAATTATCTCTGTGCTTGCATTGCTGACCTTTTTCCCGGTGAAAAAGCATATAAAGCTGTTTGCAAAGGTACAGACCAAGAAGGATACCTTTGTGCTGGCTGTCAAAAACTTCGCGTTAATGAATGCAGCATTCGCGATTAGCATAGGGCTGGGAGCATTGATACGCAGGCTTTAATTCTTGATATTTAAAAAATCTCGAAAATATTACATAAATGTAAATAATATGAAGGAAAATGTGCTTGGTTGTAGAAATATACAAGGACTTATCTGTTTATTTTTTTTATAATTTTATGGGGGGATTATGAAAACCAAGCATATCTCAAATCACATACCCGAAAGATATAAAGATGGTCTAAAACTAGAGATAGCGGCAATAAATATAGTGAGAGAAAGAGCTTTATCATATGTATCGGCCATATTTTCTACAATTATCATATCAATCATTTTGTTTATAAACGATCCAGTCATAGTTGATAAATATGTATCGAGACACTCATTGCATATACATTATATCTTACTGACTGCTTCTCTGATATTTATCTTCTTAACATTTAAAGTAGAAAAAATAAAAAAGCACAGGGCGAAGTATCTGAAAATCTGTCATTATTCAATTGTCTCCATAGTACTTTTATTATGTGCAGCAATTGGAGTAAACAATGAACTGATAAATCAGAGGCCATTTGCTTATGTAATTGCTATGTTTTCAATTGCCGCCGTAGTAATATTAGGCAGGCTTGAACGTTATGTGATTTTTCTTACATCCTATGCCTTATATATAGCAGGCATTGCATATTCCATAAAGGAGCCAAGTCAGGTTTTTGAAGTCTACTTATTCACTTTGCCTCTCTTAGGACTGGCACTCATGGTATCTGCCATGAATTACTCAAGCTTTATAAGAAATTATATTTACAATAAACTGATTCAGGAGAAGAATCAACAGCTGGATAATTTGCAAAAAATCACCGAGGAAATGCTTAAGGAACGTACGGAGCAGCTAAGCCAAGCAAAGGCAACAGAACAGATACGTACCGCTTTTTTTGCAAATATATCTCACGAATTCAGGACCCCTCTAAACCTTATATTCTCAACAGAGCAGCTTTTGGATGATATCAGCAAAGGTGAGGACTTAAATGGCAATAGGGAGAAAATAAACAAATGTAACAGAATAATAAAGCAGAATTGCTACAGACTGACTCGCCTTATAGGCAATTTAATAGATATGACTAAGCTGGATGCAGGCTGCTATAATGCTTGCTTCAGAAATATTGATGTTGTAAAGACAGCGGAAGATATAACTATGTCAGTGGCGAGTTATATTAAGGACAAGGAAATAGATCTTATTTTTGATACTGAATTTGAGGAAAAAGTAATAGCAATAGATGAATATCAAATCAAGCGAGTGCTGCTGAATCTGCTTTCTAATGCGGTAAAGTTCACTCCTGCGGGCGGTGGGATATATGTAAGCTTATCAGAGCAAGATGGATACATAATAATCAGCGTAAGGGATACCGGGATAGGCATACCTGAAGATATGAGAAACAAGATTTTTGAGAGATTCATCCAGGTAGATAAAACTACAACCAGGTGCAGGGAAGGCAGCGGCATAGGATTATCCCTGGTGAAGGAGCTGATTGAAATGCATGGCGGAAGCATTCAGCTCAGCAGCGAGGTGGGGAAGGGAAGCGAGTTCGTAATTAAGCTGCCTGACAATCGGCTGTCGGAAGATGACTTGATAGAGTGTGCATGTGGATTTGAAGAAAATGAAGAGAAAATTAAGATAGAGTTTTCAGATATTTACAATTAACTTTGTTTATATATAATATAATAAAAACAATACGCTTAGCAAACCCCTGAAAACCCACGAAAGTAAAAGAAGCCTATTAGCTTCTGTATTGATATACCGGAATCAAATGTTAAAAAAACAATGAGAGGTTATTTCAAATTTGGAGGGTTTTTATGAAAGAGCTGATATTTGGTCTTATCGGAGGGACTGCTCTTCTAATGTATGGTGTGGATAAGATGGGGGATGGCTTAGAGAAAGCCTCCGGGCAGATGATGAAGAAAATGCTGTCCTTCTTCACCGGCAGGGTGTGGAGTGCTTTCCTGGTAGGTATTGTCCTTACGGTATTGGTACAAAGCAGTACAGCCATTACGGTTTTGACGGTCGGGTTTGTTAACGCAGGACTTATGAAGCTGCCAAATGCTGTTGGCATAATTTACGGTGCCAACATTGGTACTACGATAACTGCTCAGCTTATGGCCTTTAGCTTCAAGTTCAAACTGACAGAAATAGCCTTACCCGTTCTTGGAATTGGATTTGCTATATCTTACTTTGTTAAAAACAAAACAATGAAGCATGCCGGTGATGCTTTGATGGGCTTTGGACTGATGTTTTTGGGCCTGAAAATTCTAAACTCCGGAGTACCGTTTCTACAAACCAATGAGACACTAAGATTTTTCTTCCGGAATTACGCGGCAATACCCGTTATCGGCATACTGCTTGGTGCAATAGCTACAGCTTTAGTTCACAGCAGTGCTGCTACGGTAGGTGTAGTAATGATACTGGGACAATCAGGACTGATAAATCTGGAAACCGCAGTTTTACTGATGCTGGGTGACAATATAGGTACCTGCATAACAGCTCAGCTGGCCAGTGTATCAGGCAACATACATGCAAGAAGAACAGCATGGGCTCACACTCTTTATAATATCTTCGGCGTTCTTCTGGTGGCAGTGCTTTTCTCGCCGTTTATTTGGATGATTGAAACTGTCACAAACTATCTGGCAGTCACCTTCGGTTTTGGCAGTGCCATAGATGCTCAAATAGCAAACTCTCATACAGTATTTAATATAGTAAGCGCTATAGTATTCCTGCCCATAACAAAGTACTATGTTGCGTTTTTGGAGAAGTTTATCAGAAGCAAGGGAAATGATGACGATAACAAAATACAATACTTGAACAAGCTTCTGCTGGATAATCCTGCTTCTGCCTTCAGAGCGTCCATGCTTGAAATTATAAGAAGCGCGGAGATTGCCAAGAAGATGCTCTTAAGCACCATGGAAGGCTTGTACAATCATGACCAGAAGAAGCTGGATTGGGTAAACACTGAGGAGCTGGTATTAAACAGCCTGCAGAGGGATATCACATCCTACATTATTGATATTTCAAAGAGACCTTTATCAGATGATGAGTCCGTTATGGTGCCCGCTATGGTTAACGTAATCAATTACATAGAGAGGATAGGTGACCGGTCTGAGGATTTAGTGGATTTGATAAAAACTGCTCAAGACAGGAATTTGAGGTTCAGCAGTGACGCAATAAAGGGCCTGAAGGGCTTGCAGAGTCTGATTATGAATATGTACGATGATGCAATAAAGGCTATGTCTGACTGGGATATTGAGCTTGCCAAGAAAACCTCTGAAGTAGAAGAACAAGTGGATGAGCTTACAAGACTTTTGGGTGATGCACATCTTAAAAGGCTGGAAGAAAATAAATGCAGCGTAGAGGCAGGGGTAATATATCTTGATATAGTTACAAACTTCGAAAGAATCGGAGACCATATATATAAGCTTTGTCTGAACCTGATACAGGGACTTCAAGGCGGGAAAAAAGAGGAAAAATAATATTATCAGACTAAAACCTGTTTGTATGGCAAACAGGTTTTTTATTGTATAGGAAAGTATAGCTTTCCTATACAATAAAAAACCTTGATTTAGCGGCCCGTGCCAGAATTTCCTCATTATATTCGGAAAAGGCACATGGGCTTCGAATGTGGCTACAGCCGCATTTGTTCTTTCTCATAAAGAGAGCATGTTATATAATGGATATATGAAGCGTGATAGGAGGCGAGAACTTGGAAAGAATGACTAAGCATCTTGTAGTTATATCCTTCGACGGATTATCTACGATGGATCTTAATATAGTATCAAAGCTGCATAACTTTAAGGCATATATGGAAGAAGCCTCGTGCTGTAAAAAGGTATTCAGCATATATCCCACAGTAACCTATCCTGCCCATGCTACCATAGTTACAGGGCAGTATCCCAAAAACCACGGTATAATAAACAACACTCTGCTGCAGCCCGGGAGGGGGGCGCCTGACTGGTATTGGCACAGAAAGTACATAAAGTCGGAAACAATATACGACTTGGCTGTAAGGAAAGGGATGACTGTTGCAGCCTTGCTTTGGCCGGTAACTGCAGGGGCAAGGATACAGTACAATATGCCGGAGATATTCGCCAACAGGCCTTGGCAAAATCAGATATTGGTATCCTTATTAAACGGTTCACCAATCTTTCAATATAATATGAATAAGAAGTTCGGACATCTGAGAAGGGGTATTAATCAGCCTAATCTGGACAATTTCACTCATCAGGTTCTGTTGGATACTCTAAAAAACAAAAAGCCGGATATTACATTGGTACACTATACGGACCTGGACTCCATGAGGCACTACAACGGATATAGCTCAAAGGAGGCACAGGAGGCCTTGGAGAGACATGACAAAAGGCTGGGAGACGTGGTTGCAGCGCTCAAAGACTGCGGTATATATGAGGATAGTACTATAGTTGTGCTTGGAGACCATAGCAGTCTGGATGAGGATAAAATCATTCATATGAATGTGCTCTTTAAACAGAAGGGATATATAAAGACAGATGAAAGGAGCAATATAGTACAGCATAGTGCAATAGGGAAGACCTGCGACGGCTCAACCTATATTTATGCTAAGAATAAGGGCGCAAAGTTCCTGGAGAGGCTTGGCAAAGTCATAGAAGAATTTAATGATGAATACGGGTGCATAGAGGCTGTCTACACAGGCAGACAAGCAGCAGAGCTGGGCGCAGACCCTGACTGTGCCTTTATGCTGGAAGCCAAGAAAGGATACTATTTCCTAGATGACACTGACGGTGAGCTTATAAGGCAAATAAAGCCGGGAGAAGCCGGAAACGTGCCTCACGTAACTTTATCAACCCATGGATATTCTCCCTTTAAGCCGGATTATACTACAGTTTTCCTTGCGTCAGGCAAAGGTATAAGAAAAGGTGTTCAGATTGATGAGATGAATCTGACAGATGAGGGACCTACCTTAGCAAGACTTCTGGGGCTTGAGCTGAAGAAGGCTGATGGAAGAGTTATAGAGAAGCTATTGGAGATATAAGAGACTGACTATTAATATTTTCGAATCATGAGAGGGGTTTTAATGATGAACTTTTTTCTTCAAGGGCTGGCTTTGGGACTAGCCTATGTTGCGCCCATCGGCATGCAGAATATATATGTTATCAACACGGCGGTAAGCAAGAGCAGGCTGAGGGCATATCAAGTGGCCTTCATTACTATATTCTTTGACATATCACTAGCCTTGGCATCCTTCTGGGGAATAGGAACTCTTCTGGTGCGTTGGCAGCTATTGAAGCTTGCAGTGATGCTGATAGGCAGCCCTGCAGTCATATATATTGGTATTCAGCTGCTGCGGAGCAAGCCAAGTATAAATAGCGAGGTGGATGTGAATAAGTCGCTGTATCAGGTTGCAGCGACCTGCTTCATGGTTACATGGCTGAACCCGCAAGCCATCATAGACGGCTCACTGCTTTTGGGAGGCTTCCGCGCATCCTTGCCCCAGGCAGCCTCAGGTATGTTCATTCTGGGAGTTTGCCTGGCATCCTTCTCCTGGTTTACCGGGCTGACTACAGTTGTATCAATCTTCCGTAAGCGCTTCAATGAGAAGCTTATCAAATGGATTAATATCATATGCGGAGTAATCATTGTTTATTACGGAATCAGATTAGGCTACAGCTTTATGCTATCAGTCCTGTAGGGGACAACACATAGGTTGTCCCCTACAGGATGAAACTTCTGTATAATTGATATAATAAAAGTAACATTAACGTTGGCAGGTGAGATTATGGAAGAGAGAATACTGGTTGCAGATGATGAGATGAGCATAGCAAGCGCAATAGCCTATGGATTGACCAAGGAGGGCTATGCAGTAGAGACTGCTCACGATGGACAACAGGCCTTGGATAAGATAAAGCTGTTTCATCCAAAGCTTATAATACTTGATGTAATGATGCCAAAGCTAAATGGTTTTGATGTTTTAAAAAGCCTTGGAAACCGCACCGGTATGGGAATAATAATGCTGACTGCCAAAAACGAGGTATTTGATAAGATACTGGGCTTGGAGCTGGGCGCGGATGATTATATCACAAAGCCCTTTGATATGCGGGAGCTGATGGCTAGGGTAAAATCCCTGCTGAGAAGGCTGGAGGCTGCTTCAAACAGTCCTCAGGAGCAGCAGCTCAGTGTGGGCGATTTACAGATTGTTTTGCAGCAGAGAAAGGTAATTCTTAAGGGTGAACTGTTGGATTTCACCCCTAAGGAGTTTGACCTGCTTGTGCTTTTGCTGTCCAATCCGGAACGGGTTTACACCAGGGACGAGCTGTTGGATAAGATATGGGGCATGGACTATGTAGGAGGAACCAGAACAGTTGATATACATGTTCAGCGTATAAGGAAGAAGCTTGGGGATGCTTACCAGGATATTATCCAGACTGTACATGGTGTAGGATATAAGGGAACGGGTGGACTCTATGAGGAGTAGCATAAAGCTGAAATCTACTCTTTTTCTTGCTGTACTTTTGGCGCTTACATTAAGCATAACCGGCGTGATAGTGCTTAAAGGCATAGAAGCCAATCAGCAGCAGCGATATGAGGAGCTGCTGTCTCAACAGGCGAACATAGCAAGTCTATATATACAGCAGAGCTATGCAGCGCAGGAGAGGAAGGCTGTACAGGATTATCTGTCTATAAACGGCATCGCTTTAGCAAGACATATAAACCGGCTTATAGGCACTCATGTTGTACTGTATGACATGAGCGGCAAGGAGATTGGCAATTCAGCTCCTGGACTTTCGGCAAGGTCCACAGAAGATACCTTGTCCTATGCTCTTCAGGGAAAGGTTGCTTATCAAGTCAGCGGACAGACCGTTTATTACTTGTCTCCCATAGAGATATCGGGAGCGCAGGCTGCAGTAGTACAGCTTTACTACTCCTTAGCTGATGATTATTCTTTTTACAACAATATGAGAAGCCTGTTTATCAGCATCGGAGGCTTAATTTTTATATTGAGCTTCATATCAGGCTATTTCTATTTCAATAGGATGACTAATGCTATATATAAGCTTAAGTCGGCTGTAAACAATATAAAGCAAGGCAGCTACCATGATATTCCGGAGCTTAATCGCCGGGATGAACTGGGGGACTTGAGGCAGGGCATTTATTATATGAGCAGTCAGATTGAGAGAAGCATTGAAGATATGAAGGAGGAACAGAGGAAGCTTGAACTGGCTCTGGATAAGCTTAGAGCTTTAGAACAGCAGCAGCGGCAGTTTATAGGGAATGTTACCCATGAATTCAAGACTCCTTTGACTGTGATTAAGGCCTATCTCGACTTGATGGAAATGTATCCCGAGGACCAAGAGCTTGCCCGGGATGCCAAAAGCAATATATCCAGAGAGGCACTGCGTCTCCAGGAGATGGTGGAGAAGGCTCTGGAGCTTGCGGCTTTGGAGAGATATGATTTTGAAATAAAGCTGGAGAGCATAGACATAGCTGAGGTTTTGACGGATATATGCAGCAGGATGGATGGCAAAGCTAAAAAACTTGGCTTAACCTTATATAAGGATATAAAAGCAGGCAGGCTTTTGGCAGACAGAGAAAGCCTGTTTCAAATTTTTATAAATTTAATTGATAATGCTATAAAATATAACAGACCCGGTGGAAGCATAACTGTAAAAAGCTATACCCAAAATGACAGGGTGAATGTGGAGATAAGCGATACAGGCATAGGAATTCCTAAGGAAGCGGTAGACAAGGTCTTTGAAGCCTTCTACAGAGTGGATAAGGACAGGTCAAGAGCGACCGGCGGCACAGGCTTAGGCTTGGCTTTGGTGAAGGAGCTGGTGGAAAAGCAAAAGGGAACGATTGCTATAACTGATACCGGAGAACACGGCACTACCTTCTTAATAACTTTTCCTCTTATCAAATAATAAAAGTTTACATTTTTGAAACATTTCGAGATATTTTCGAAACAACGTACTGCTATCATGAATATGTAACATATCAATCGCACTAATTACTACATGCAAAAATGATTAGTGCGGAATGTATAAATAGGAGGAAAAAGTAAATGAAAAGATTAATAGCAGCAGTAATGGTAGGAACCTTAACTGCAGCAGCATTATCAGGCTGCAGTGCGGCAGATTCTGCAGAAAGAAAGGTTATACAAAAGGATGACAAGCAAATCGTTGTAATTAATGAAAAGCAAAAGGCATCAAATGATGAAATAGCTTTGGATAAGATTGTGGAGCTTCAGGGCGTAAGAGTATTGGATTGGATTGATGAGGATACAATCCTAATAATGAAGGACAACGAAAATATGCCAAAGCTGCAAGTGGAAGGCGGATTAGTTTATCCGAAAAACTTTTACGAATTTGACATAAACACAAAAGAGGAGAGACTTATAGCAGAATCAGAGGTTAACATGGTAAGCGGTGTTATGTCACCGGATAAAAAGCACATTTTCTATAAAGAAGGTGTGGAGGAAACCATGACAGGCTATATTCTGAACAGAGAAACAGGCAAGAAGACTAAGATTACAGGCGCTGCAGAAATCATGTTTTACGAGGGAAGATGGGTGGATAACGATACAGTGATATTTGCATCCTTCCCAGACAGCGGGATATTCACAGCAGATGTAAACGGCAAGAAGACAGAAATCCCTGTTGATGAGAAGGGCATGCTGAATAACGCAGCTAAGCTGGGCAGCAACATCTACTATACAACTATAGACGGAAAGCTTTATGTGCAGGACCAGGACATGGGCGGTAAGGACAAAAAGCAGCTGGGCGATAACGTTATATGGCTTATACCTTCACCTGACATGACTCAATTTGCAATGGTAAAACGTACTGGAGAAACAGAAGTAACTCTGTATATAACAGACCTTAATGGCAAGGAAATAAAGACCCTGGCAAAGGCTACACAAATATTTGGAGCAAACTGGAGTCCTGACGGAAGTGCAATTGTTTATTCAACAATGGATATGGATAACTCATCCGGCGGCATCTTCGTTGCAGATGCAGAGGGAGAAAAGGTAGTTCAAATGACAACAGAATTTGAATACGTGGCAGATCCTTTGAGGTGGAGTCCTTCAGGCAAGCAAATATCCTTCACAAATCTTATGGTAAAGGAAGAAGGCTATGAGCTTATTACAAATATACTGCAATTGAAGTAATGGAGGCTTAAGAATTAAGGCATTGACTGAAGGGTTAATGCTTTTTTTCTTCTTCTTTTTATTTCAATTGACTGGTGCTAAAATAGATATGCGACATATTTCTACATAAATGGGAGAATACTCATGATGAAAAGTTTAATCAGAAAAATACGGGAAGAGGCTTTATTTTTCATAATCGCCCTTCTCACCGCTGTGACCTGCATATGGAGATTTCCTGATGCAGGGGCTATAGATTGGAAGGTAATATCTGCACTGTTTGACTTTATGCTCATAAGCCTTGCTCTTGAGAAGTACCGACTGCTGGATAAGATAGCGCAAAAGGCACTGGAGGGCTTCGATGATGTTAAGAAAATCAGTTCTGTAATGATAATCACCACTGCCCTGCTAGCTATGCTTATTACCAATGACGTAGCACTGCTTACGGTAGTGCCCTTGACCATCATTATGGGAAAGAAAGCAGGCTTTGACCCGTACAGGGTCATCATAATGGAGACCGCTGCAGCCAATATCGGAAGCAGCCTTACGCCTTTTGGCAATCCGCAGAATCTGTACTTGTATGAGTTCTACGATATACCGACTGTACAGTTTTTTATCGTCACTTCTGCTTTTGTAGCAGCCGGACTGGCTTTACTGCTAGCAGTCAATGCCCTTAGCAAGGGAGAAAAGCTGAAATTTTCCAAACAAGAAATAAGAGTCAGCAACAAGCGGCTTTTGGCTCTGTATATAGGCTTGTTTGTACTGATACTGCTGTCTATCATTCGGTTAATTGACTATAAGGCGGTAACGGCAATAACTATACTGACTTTCATCGTATTTGACAGAGTACTGTTCAGGAAGATCGACTATTATCTTTTGGGCACCTTCATTTTATTCTTCCTCTTTGTAAACAATGTAACTCATATTGAATTTGTAATAAATGCGGCAGGACGTCTGCTGACTGCACCTGAGCAGGTTCTTGCAGCCTCTGCGCTTATTTCACAGCTAATAAGCAATGTACCCGCAGCCATTCTGCTTTCTCCCTTTACCAAGGAGTACAGCGCACTGCTTCTGGGGGTTTCCATAGGGGGCTTAGGAACTATGGTAGCTTCACTGGCGAACCTGATATCCTATAAGCTCTACTGCAAGGAGTACAAAGGAGATAAGTACAACAAGCTCTTTTATATTATGAATTTCATACTACTGGCAATACTGCTGGCAGTTGGGCTGATAATCATAAGATATCTGTTATAAATTTTTAAAAAGAAAAGACCATGTATTTTGAGTACATGGTCCTAGTTTTTTCATTACTTTTCCAGATATATAATACCAAGTCCGCCGGGACCGCAGTGGCTGGATACTACACAGCCTGTTTCTGCTATTATAAATTGAGGATTATCAAGCTCCTTTTCCAGAGCTGCTATTATGTAGTTTACACTGTCTTCAGCCATGGAGTTCGGGAAGAAAATTCTGTTGGAGTCGATTCGGTCCTTTCTTTCCAGAGCATCCTCTATCATATAATCCAGAGCTTTCTCCATTTTTCCGCGAACCTTTTCTGCTACAATCATCTTACCGTCTACCATCTGTATGATAGGATGGATTTTCAAAAGGCTTCCGAAGAAATACTGCATTGAACTGCATCTGCCGCCTTTGTAAAGATAATCCATGGTATCAACTGCAAATATTGTTCTGAGCTTAGGTGCAATACCTCTCAGCTTATCAGCTATTTCCTCCAGACTAAGCCCCTCTTCGATATAGTCTGCAGCCTTCATAAGCAGTAAGGCTGAACCATTGGAAAGGTTATATGAATCCACTATCTCAATCTTGGCATCCTCAAAGTCATTCTTTGCAATAGTTGCATTCTGAACTGTGGAGGATATTAAGGAGGAAATTCCTACGTACAATATCTCCCTTCCCTCTTCTACAAAGGGCTTAAAAGCGCTGTAGAAGTCTCCCGGTGAAGGAGCTGCAGTAGCTGGAAGTGTATTATACTCAGTTACCTTTTGATACAGTCCTTGTGTATTTATTTCTATTTTGTCCTTAAAGGAATCGTCATTGAAATGTACATAAAGCGGTACCACGGAAATATCATATTTCTCAAGTAATTCAACTGGCATATCACATGTGCTATCGGCAAAAAGCTTTATTTTACTCATAATATTTTCCTTTCTGCTTGTATTTATTTATATGTTACTATCTTATTGATAAAAAGTAAATATTAGGATTTGGAAATAGGTAAATCAGATGTTCCTACTTGTATTAAATAACCTGTATTTTGTGCGATTTATAAACAGATGACTGCTACTCCACATTATGTTATTATATTATTGGTATTAGATATTATGTACGGATAAATAGAAAAGCTGTATTGTATTTTTGTGGGGGTGCCGAATTGAAAAACAGGGACTTAATTCTATTCCTTATTGCCAGTGCTTTTTTGGGCATAAGTCAAAGCATTGACTCATCAGTATTTAACAATTTTCTTAACGATACCTTTGATATAACGGTTTCGCAGCGTACTATACTGGAGTTTCCCAGAGAGTTTCCGGGTTTTCTGGTTGTGCTTGTATCAGGCGTATTATTTGCATTGGGAGATGTACGTATAGCATCAGTAGCAAACATATTGGCGGCTGTAGGTATGATAGGCCTGGGATATATGTCAAAGAGCTTCGGGGTAATGATGATATGGATGACTGTATACAGTATGGGACAGCATCTATATCTTCCCGTATCAAACAGTATAGGCATGAGCCTGGCTGATAAGAACAACATGGGAAAGATATTGGGAAGGATTAATGGCGTGAACACTGCTGCCTTCCTGGTAACAAGCTTGGCTACGGCCTTGCTCTTCAGACTTGTAAAGGTAAGCTATCCGATAGCTTACACAGTAGGAGCTTTAGCCTTTCTGGCATCTGCCATACTTATATTTAGGATGACTCCGCATAAGAGCAAGCTAACAGGCAAGAGACTGTTCCTCAAAAAGAGGTACAGCTTGTTCTATTGGCTGAGCATTCTATATGGGGCAAGAAAGCAGATTTTTATAACCTTTGGACCTTGGGTGCTTATTAAGGTATTCAGCCAAGGGGTTACCACGTTTGCGATGCTGGGCTTTATTGTAGCCGGTATAGGTATATTCTTCAAGCCTCTTGTGGGCACTATGATTGATAAAAAGGGTGAGAGATTTGTACTGGCAGCAGAGGCTATACTGCTTATCGGAGTATGTATGGGCTATGCTGTGGCAGGACATCTGGGGTTTAATGCGGAGACTGCCCTGATAATAACCGCTGCCTGCTATATCCTGGACCAGCTGCTTATAGCGGCGGGTATGGCGAGATCTACTTATCTTAAGAAAATAGCCTTAAGCCCTGAGGATGTATCGCCCACCCTTTCAATGGGAATAAGCTTGGATCATATGGTTTCCATGGTGGTTCCTTGGTTGGGTGGCCTTGTGTGGGAAGCCTTCGGATATGAAATGGTATTTGCACTGGGAGCAGGAATTGCAGTCATAAACCTGCTGCTTACAAGATTCATTAAGGTGGCAGAGGAATAATTAAGACATAAACAGTAAAAATAATGTCAGTGGACGACGTATAATGTAGAATATTAAGTACGTAAATATAGCACGAAATATATAGAAAATTAAAGATAAAAGAGGTGTTGTTATGGAAGCAAAAGCTTCTTCAAATTTCATTAAGAATATCGTTATAGAAGATCTTGAATCAGGTAAGCGCAAGGAGGTAATAACCAGGTTTCCGCCTGAACCAAACGGCTATCTGCATATAGGTCATGCCAAATCAATAGTGCTGAATTTTGAGCTGGCTGATGAGTTCAAAGGCAAGACCAACCTCAGATTTGACGATACAAATCCTGTCAAAGAGGATACTGAGTACGTGGAATCCATTGAGGAAGACGTCAGATGGCTGGGCTTTGAGTGGGAAAACCTGTACTTTGCCTCAGACTACTTTGAGGAAATGTATAATAGAGCAGTCCTGCTTATTAAGAAGGGCAAGGCCTATGTCTGTGACTTGACTCCTGAGGAAATCAGGGAGATGCGGGGTAATCTGACCGAGCCCGGCAAGGAAAGTCCATATAGAAATAGAAGCGCGGAAGAGAATCTGGAGCTTTTTGAGAGAATGAGAAAGGGAGAGTTTGCCGACGGCGAGAAGGTGCTCAGGGCAAAAATCGATATGAGCTCTCCAAACATAAATATGAGAGACCCCATAATTTATAGAATAGCTCATGCATCACATCATAACACCGGGGACAAATGGTGCATTTACCCTATGTATGACTTTGCACATCCTTTGGAGGATGCTATAGAAGGCATTACTCACTCCATCTGTACCTTGGAATTTGAGGACCACAGACCTCTGTACGACTGGGTGGTACAAGAGTGCGAGATGGAGAGCCAGCCTCAGCAAATTGAGTTTGCAAGACTAAATATGACAAACACAGTGATGAGCAAGAGAAAGCTTAAGCTTTTGGTGGATGAGAAGGTTGTAGACGGCTGGGATGATCCCCGCATGCCTACTATTGCAGGTCTTAGAAGAAGAGGCTACACTCCTGACGCAATTAGGAGCTTCTGCCGTGAGATAGGCGTAGCCAAAACAAACAGTACAGTAGATGCGCAGATGCTGGAGCATTTCATAAGAGAAGACCTTAAGCCAAAGGCACCTACTACAATGGGCGTAATGAGACCTCTCAAGGTGGTTATAACAAACTATCCTGAAGGAGAGACTGAAATGCTGGATGCAGAGAACAATCCTGAGAATCCTGAAGCAGGCAGCAGGCAGATACCCTTCGGAAGAGAGCTTTATATAGAGCAGGAGGATTTCATGGAGAACCCTCCGAACAAATATTTCAGACTGTTCCCGGGCAACGAGGTAAGACTGAAGCATGCATACTTCATAAAGTGCAACGAAGTTATAAAGGACGAGAAGGGAAATGTGACAGAGATACATTGTACCTATGACCCTGAGACAAAGAGCGGAAGCGGCTTCAATGCAAGAAAGGTAAAGGGCACTCTGCACTGGGTAGATGCAAAGCATGCTGTACCGGCAGAATTCAGGTTATATGAACCTCTGATACTGGAAGAGGATGAAAGCGACAGCAAGAACTTCCTGGAGCAGGTAAATCCAAATTCTCTTAAAATACTGCAGGGATATGTGGAGCCATATCTGAAGGATGCCAAGCCTCAGGATAAGTTCCAGTTCATAAGACACGGCTATTTCAATGTTGATACCAAGTATACAACTAAGGATAAGCCGGTATTCAACAGAATTGTATCCTTGAAGAGCTCCTTCGAGATAAAGAAATAACATGCAGGGGATGCTGCCTACAGCGTCCCTCACGTTTTTAGGAGGTCGGAAAATGTATAAGGCGTATTACAGCTCACCTATAGGAAGTATTGAGATTGTATCAGATGAAAGCAGCATATTGGAGCTTGAGTTTGTGGAAGAAATGGGGCAAGCTCATGACAAAGCACCTGAGGTGCTCAAGAGGGCTTTGACTCAGCTGGATGAATACTTCAAAGGCAAAAGAAAGGCTTTTGACCTGGAGCTGAAGCTAAAG
This sequence comes from Clostridia bacterium, assembly GCA_029238945.1. GTDB lineage: Bacteria > Bacillota > Clostridia > Lutisporales > Lutisporaceae > GWB2-37-7. The sequence continues at coordinate 19,245 of JAQZBM010000003.1, read as the reverse complement.
GGCACAGAGTTTCAAAAAGGTGTATGGCAGCAGCTTCAGAAGGTTCCCTACGGCAATACTGCATCCTATGGTGATATAGCCAAGGCAGTAGGAAATGAGAAAGCAAGCAGGGCTGTAGGCGGAGCTAACAATAAAAATAAGATTGCCATAATTATACCCTGTCACAGAATAGTAGGTTCAAAGGGCGAGATGACAGGCTACGCAGGCGGCATATGGCGCAAGGAATGGCTGCTGCAGCATGAGAAAAGCAATATATAGATTAAAGGGCAGGGGGCTATGCTTCTCCTGCTTTTACACTATGCCGAAATAACATTTGAGACTGTTTAGTAACCGGGAAGTGAGGAGCAAGCCATGAGGAAATATATATTAATTGCCATTGGGGGCTTCGTCGGTGCAGTTCTGAGATTTTTAATAAGGCTGATAGAGCCGCCCATGTCTGTAGAAGGGTTGCCGATAAATACTTTGATAATAAATATAGCAGGCAGCCTGCTGCTGGGTTTTTTCATAACTGTATCGGCAGATGCCCTTAGGCTGAAGGAAGAAGAGAGACTGGGAATCACAACAGGTTTTCTTGGTGCATTTACAACCTTTTCCACCATCAGTAAAGAAATTATGCTGAAAATATCTGACGGAAGCATAGGGTCAGTCATGCTGTATTTATTCTTGACTGTAGTCTTAGGACTGACAGCAGTATTTATAGGGGCTGAGCTGGGCCAAAGACTGATGCTGACTTTGGAGGAAACTGAAGATTAGGAGGAGGCAGGATGGCACTTTTTCTTGTAGGAATAGGCGGCATGCTGGGCAGTTTGACCCGTTATTCAGCGGGCAGGCTGATTAACAGACATATTAAGTCTGCATTCCCTTATGCCACTTTCATTATAAATATAGTCGGAGCATTTATGCTGGGTATTGTAAGCGCAAGACTCAGCTCAGGAGAGCTGTATCTTTTGGCGGGGGAGGGCTTCCTTGGAGCCTTCACGACCTTTTCCACCTTCATGTATGAAGGCTTTGACTTGATTAAAAACAATAAATATCTAAATGCAGCTTTATATGTAACAGCTACCTTTGTGCTGGGAGTCATAGGCTTCGGCGCGGGCTACTATTGCTTTTAGGTCATAAATTAATATACAAGGGGTGTAGTATATGGACAAGATTAAGGAAAACAGAAGATTCATGATGTCGGAATTCAATCAGGATGATACACAATCAGACCAAGAGAAGGGATTGCCGCAGCCACCGCTGCAGAAGCCGGTTCCGGAAGGCGCCTTAATTATAGACCTGCCGAAGCGTCAAGAGATGGAGTTTGCTAAAACCGATTTATATGAATGCCTGAAGGGAAGAAGAAGCAAAAGAAAGTATAAGGATGAAGCTATAAGCTTAAAGGAGCTTTCCTTCTTGCTGTGGGCTACCCAAGGCATGGATAAAAAATCAGAGGACAATTATCGCACTCTCAGACCTGTACCCTCAGCGGGAGCCAGACATCCCTTTGAGACCTATCTGTGGGTTTTCAAGGTAGAAGGGCTGAAAAAGGGTGTATACCGATACTTGGCACTGTCTCATCAGCTCATGCTTGTCAAGGAAGTTGATAATCTGGAAGAGAAGGCAAACGATGCAGTTCAGGGACAGGTTTTTGTAGGAAAGTCAGCCGTTACCTTCCTGTGGAGCTGCATTCCCTATAGGGGCGAGTGGAGGTATTTGAATGAGGCGCACAAGGTTATGCTCCTGGATGCAGGACATATATGCCAGAACCTATATCTCGCATGTGAAGCCGTTGGAAGCGGTACCTGTGCTATAGCAGCATACGACCAGAAGCTTTGTGATGAACTTAACGGTGCAGATGGTATAGATGAATTCACAGTATATCTTGCACCGGTAGGTAAGTATTAAAACAATAAAAGCCCGCGTTTGCGGGCTTTGTATTATCTATGGCTGTTGCACAAAACCAAGTGCTACGCCGTTTAAGTCTCTAGCGTGCATAAGCTTTACACCGCTTGGCAGTGTTGTAGGGCCATCTACTATATTCACATTGTGTTTCTTTAAGTAATCCTCTGTGGCATTAATATCCTCAACGCTGAAGCCAATGGAAATTTGTTCGTTGTGTTCTGCCTTTTCACCGCTTCTTTGTATGAACTCCAGCTGACTGCCGTTCTTGTCCGCCATAAAAGCAATCTCTATTTGAGGACCTGCCCCGAATCTTCTTACAACCTTAAAATCCATAACCTCCTGGTAGAACTTTATTGTCTCGTCAAGAGAATTTACTATAATTGTAATAAAACCTATATTCATATATATACCTCCTTTTCTATAAACAGTATATTTGTAGGGGACGCTGCCCACAGCGTCCCGAACCTTGTAATGATGCAAATATAATTAAGCAGGCCACTTCTAGTATACGTACTTTATCAGATAATAAACAACATAAATCCAGCCCAGCAGTCCGTGTAATATAGCCCAAAACACCGACTTCCACATGGTGAAGGATATTACCATTGCCAGGCAAGCTCCGAAGCCGACGCCGTTCTTTATAATTGCTCCTGATTTTCTGTCTCTGTGTGACATTATATGACCCCCTTATTATTATGTTTTGTGGTATATTATACCATAAAACGGCTGTAATACACATGAAAAAAGGCTGTATCCTGAGAAATACAGCCTTTTTATGTAGCTATTTATTTAAAACTCTTTTTATTGCTATTGCTATAGGTGTTACGATTACTACAGAAACTATTGCCTCAGGTATACCATTTGTAAGAGCTATACCGTAGATAACCTTTGCTGTTGTAGCCGGGTCAATATTTCTTGCAGCGGCATACTGTGCAGCATATATAAGATATATCATAGTCAAAACTCCAAAGGTGTTTGTAAGAGATCCGATGGCTGCTCCCAAGCCGATGCTGAGTGTTTGGCTTTTCTTGCTGAACAGCTTATAGCCATAGTAGGATGTAATTCCTATTAAGACTCTGGGCAGTACCGATACCAGCGGATTTATAAAGGCAAAGGATAAAAGTGAAGGGCTTGTAATGTTTTGGAATATGCTGAAAAGCCCGAATATCAAGCCTATAGTAGCTCCTACTACAGGACCTTCAATTATCGCACCTATTATTACCGGCAGGTGCATTATAGTTGCCTTTGCTGTTGGTAAAGGTATGAAGCCTATACCGGAAGCTCCCATAACGATTGTTATAGCAGAAAGCATGCCGATGACAGCTATCTTTCTTGTGCTGAATCTCTGTGACCTCAATACATTGTTTGTCATAATAATCAACCTCCGCTCTCATTCTCTCTCGAGATACAAGACGTATAATAATTAAAATACATTTTTTTAGTTCGGTTTCTCAGGAATACCGACTGCAACTTTATAATATCATAGTCGACTTGGACTATACAACAGTCATTATATCTTTTCACGAACCTTAAAATGAGTATGCAGAAGCTCGTGGGCTCTATGGCCGCCTATTTCGCCAAGATACTCCTTGTAGAGCTTTATTACGTCAGGATTCGTATGGGATTTTCTTAAGGTTTTTCCTTTGTCTATCTTATATAAACCTGCTGCTCTTGCTTTGACAAGCTCTATATCTCCCATATGATAAGGCTGACCTCCGCCGTCTATGCAGCCGCCGGGGCATGCCATTATTTCGATGGCATGATAGTGCGCCTGCCCTTTTTCAATTGCTTTCAACAGTTCTCTTGCATTTCCTAATCCATGAGCCACTCCAATTTTTACCTCCATACCGTTTATATCAACTGAGGCTTCCTTTAAGCCATCCATACCTCTCACGCTATGGAAATCTACATTTTCCAGCTCCCTGTCTGTCATCCATTCATAGGCAGTCCTTAGGGCTGCTTCTATAACACCTCCGGTTGTGCCAAATATATCTGCAGCACCGGTGGAGATACCCAAAGGATTGTCAAACTCCTCATCAGGCAGATTTTTAAAGTCAATGCCTGCTTCACTAAGCATTCCAATAAGCTCACGGGTGGTTATCACATGATCGACATTTCGAAGGCCATTATTTGTAAGCTCTTCTCTTGTAACCTCATATTTCTTGGCTATGCAAGGCATAATGGATACCATGATTATTTTCTTTGGGTCAATATTGTACTTCTCGGCATAATAGGTTTTTGACAATACGCCAAGTATCATATGGGGGGATTTGCAGCTGGATGGTATGTCTATCAGGTTTGGGAACTGATGCTCTATAAATTTTACCCAGCTGGGACAGCAGCTTGTAAGTATAGGCATTCTACCGCCGTTTTTCAGTCTTTCTATAAACTCATTGGCTTCTTCGACAATAGTGACATCAGCACCGAAGTTTGTATCGAATACCTTGTCAAAGCCCAGTCTTCTTAAAGCAGCCACCATCTTACCCGTTACATCCTCGCCGGGCGGCATATCGTACTTTTCTCCCAGAGTTACCCTGATTGAGGGAGCTGTCTGTACCACTACATGCAGGTCCTCATCGGCCAATACTTCCCAGACCTTGGCAATGTGACTTACTTCGGTAAGGGCAGCTGTAGGACATACCTGGGTACATTGACCGCAGTACACGCACTGGGTATCGACCATAGGCAAGCCAAAAGCAGGAGATACTATAGTTTCAAAGCCCTTTTGTACAGCTGAGTATATACCGACGGTTTGAACTTCATTGCACATAGTCTCGCAGCGCCTGCACTTAATACATTTATCAGGATTCCTATATAAGGCATCGCTGGTAGAGTCCTTAGTATGGTTTGACCTTACACCCTCATATTTGATTTTCCTTATACCCAGCTCTGCAGCTATCTTCTGCAGCTGACAGTTCTGATTTCTCTCACATACCAGACAGTCGGTAGGGTGATCTGACAGCAGAAGCTCCACCATAGTCCTTCTTGCCTTTACAGCTCTAAGTGTGTCGGTTCTCACTTCCATGCCTTCAACTACCTCGGTGGCGCAGGCAGGAGCCAGATTTCTTCTTCCTTTGACTTCCACCAGGCAAACCCGACAGGAAGCGGTCCTATTTACCATTTTTATATCGTGTATATTCAGATGACATAAGGTAGGTATAGTTATATTTACTATTTTCGCGGCATCGACAATTGTCATGCCTTTATCTGCTTCTACAGGCAAACCGTTTATTGTTAAATGTATTTTAGACATATAATCACTCCCTTGCTCACATTCTTGTTATTGCACCGAATTTGCAGACTTGCTCACACGCTCCGCAGGCAATGCATTCCTCTTTGTTGATTACATGGGCTTCCTTTAATTTTCCTGAAATGATGCCTTTTGGGCATACCTTTGTACAAAGAGTACAGCCCTTGCATTTTTCCGGGATTATGTGGTATTTTAACAAAGCCTTGCAAACTCCTGCCGGACAATATTTATCATTTACGTGGGCAAGGTATTCATGCCAGAAATATTTCATAGTACTCAGTACCGGGTTTGGGGCTGTCTGACCCAGTCCGCATAAGGAGCTGTCCTTAATAATCTGAGACAAATCCTTCAGTCTTTCTAAATCCTCCTCAGTACCTTTACCCTCGGTAATTTTAGTAAGTATTTCATGTAGTCTCTTATTTCCAACGCGGCAAGCCGTACATCTTCCGCAGGCTTCATCCACGGTAAACTCCAGGTAGAACTTTGCGATATTCACCATACAGTCATCTTCGTCCATAACAATCATTCCGCCGGAACCCATCATGGAGCCTATTTCAGTAAGAGAATCGTAGTCAATAGGGATATTAAGATTTTCCTCCGTGATACAGCCTCCGGAAGGCCCGCCTGTTTGTACTGCCTTAAACTTCCTGTTATTCTTTATGCCTCCGCCGAGGTCAAAAATAATTTCTCTTAAGGTAGTGCCCATGGGAACCTCGACAAGTCCGACATTGTTTACTTTTCCTGCAAGTGCGAATACCTTTGTTCCCTTGCTTTTCTCTGTGCCTATGGAAGCAAACCAATCTGCTCCCCTGAGCAATATAGGACATACATTTGCAAAGGTTTCTACATTGTTGATGTTGGTCGGCATTTTCCAAAGTCCTACTTCTGCAGGGAAAGGGGGTTTAACTGTCGGCTCCCCCCTGCCGCCTTCGATGGAGTTGATAAGCGCTGTTTCCTCACCGCACACAAAGGCTCCGGCACCGTATTTTAGATGTATGTCGAAGGAGAAGTCTGTACCCAGTATATTTTTCCCCAGCAGCCCCATGTCATAGGCTTGCTTCACAGCAATTTTCAGTCTGTTTATAGCTAAGGGATACTCAGCCCTTATGTATATGTATCCGCTGTCTGCACCTATGGCATAGCCTGCAATAGCCATAGCCTCCAGGACACTATGAGGGTCGCCCTCCAGGATGCTTCTGTCCATGAAAGCGCCTGGGTCGCCTTCATCTGCATTGCAGATGATGAACCTTCTGTCTGCCTTGCTCATTCTGGTCAGCTCCCACTTGGTACCTGTGGGGAAACCGCCGCCTCCACGGCCTCTCAGACCGCTTCTCTTGACCTCGTCTATAACCTGCTCCGGGGTCATTTCTGACAGAGCCTTGCCAAGAGCTTGGTAGCCGTCTACAGCTATATACTCATTAATATTCTCCGGGTCAATGAGTCCGCAGTTTCTTAGTGCAATTCTTTCCTGCTTCTTATAGAAGGGCATATCACTTTGCTCTTCAAGCTTCTTTCTGGTTTTCGGCTCCTCGTACAGAAGCTCCTTGACCACCCTTCCCTTTACGAAATGCTCTTTGACTATGACAGCGGCACTTTCCGGCGTTACCTTTACATAGAACACATTGTCAGGCTGTATCTTGACTATGGGCCCCTGTTCGCAGAAGCCGAAGCAGCCTGTTGTTACAAGGTTGATTTCCTTTTCCAGTCCTGCTGCTTTTATCTCCTTACTCATGGTTTCTATAACATCTATACTGTTTGAAGCCTGACAGCCTGTGCCGCCGCAGACCAGTACATCCATTCTGTAGCTGCCCATGCTAACACCTTGACCTTTCTATGACTAAATCGGTGATAACCTCGCCATTTTTTATGTGCTTATTCACAATTTCCCGTCCTCTTTTGCTATCCACATTTCCATACAGTACAGGCTCCTTGCCCGGCATTCTTATTTCTACCACCGGCTCTGCATAGCAGTATCCCAGGCAGCCTGTCTGAACCACGGAAACATTATTCAATCCCTGGGCTCTTACTTCATCTACTATTGCGTTTATAGTTTCTCTAGAGCCTGATGCGATGCCGCAGGTTGCCATACCTACAGCTATGCGGACCCTGTTTTCCTCATCAGTACTGCTTCGCATTTCTACGCTGCTTTTATATTTATCTCTCAAAGCCTTCAATTCATCAAGTGATTTTATACCTGCCATAAATATCCTCCATTCAGCTATATTGTCTATTGAACATTTTGCTTAACCAACATCTGCTCACCGGACTCGTCTTCATTTATTCCCCTAATTATGGCGGCAACATCCTCAGGTTTAACTCTTCCATGGACCTTGCCATCCACTATTACTACAGGAGCCAAGCCGCATGCACCTACGCACCGTATGCTGTCTAAAGTGTACATGCCGTCCTCGGATATGGTGCCTTCCTTGATATTCAACTGCTTCCTGAATTCCTCAACAATTCTGTCAGCCCCTTTTACAAAGCAGGCTGTACCCAGGCAAACGCTGATTACATGCTTGCCCCGCGGTGTCATGGTGAAATAGGAATAAAATGTTGCTACACCATATACCTTGGCAGCCGGAATACCAAGCTTTCTTGCTATAAAAAGCTGAACATCCATAGGAAGATATCCGAACATCTCCTGAGCTTCTCTCAATATGTTTATCAGCTCGCCCTCTGCATACTCCAAGCCTTCGATAAAGTCTCCGAGTTTTTTTAATTTTTCAGCATCAACCTTATATTCACCCATATATATACCTGATTTACAGGCTTCACCTTCCTTTCGATATAATCATATTAAGTATTTGCAAAAGCTTATAGTTTATTACTAAATGAACAAAAATAGCCGAAGCATATAGTTACAAATATAAATAATAAATTAGCATTTAATGTAAAAAATATATACCTACTTTAAAAAGTTTATAGTATAATAGTGAAGAAGTTGAGAAAATGTGTCGAATATTAATAATGAAGGAAATATAGTGTAATATAAAGGTGGTCAAGCTATTGATTACATATATTAAGCAAAAGACCCTACAACAAAGCAAACTGTTGCATTTTCTAGGCAACACTCTGATATGGGGAGTTATCATAGCATCAGCAGCACTATTGGGCAGTTACAACAATCCTACCTTTCATACCATAGCAGAGTTTTTCACCATTATAGTCGGGTTCACAGCATTTATAATAGTTTTAAATACCTATGCTATGTCTCGGGACAGTTATTTGACGTTTCTGGGAATAGCTTTTGGCTTTGTATCGATATTTGAGTTTTTACATGTTTTTACGTATACCGGCATAGACGTTTTGGGATTAGACAGCTATATTATAAATATTTTGCTTAGTGTGCTATCAAAACTGGTACTAAGCATCTCCATATTGGTATCTTTTTTGTTCCTTAGAAGGAAGCTCAGCATTCCTTTGAGCTTGTTAACCTATACTTTGCTGACAGTGCTTTTGATAGGAGGCGGGCTGTACTTCAGAGCTCCCCTGATACAGTATGTAAATGCTTTGGGGGCTTTGAGAGTATTTCAAGGGGCAGAGCTTTTAATTACAATACTTTTTGCAGCGGCACTTGTTCTTCTGATAATAAATCGCCGCCAATACAGAAACAAGGTCTACAAATACATGATTCTAGCCGTGCTCTCTGCAGGAGCCTCAGACGTACTGCTGACATTAAACGGTGCTGAGGACGACGTTATAAACATCGCAGTACATATACTGAAATTCATAGCATTTTTCTGTATTTACAAGACTGTCATTCAAAACACCTTAAGAAATCCGATAGACTCTATCTTCTATGAGCTTGAGGGAGTTAAGAATGAGCTGGCAGAAAAGAACTACGAGGTGTCCAAGACTAACGAGAAGCTGAAAAGAGATATAGACGATTTGCATATGGTAGAGAAGCTGCTGCGTAAAAGCAAGGCTTGGTCCAGATCGATTTTTGAGGGCTCCCCGGTAGGCATAGCGCTTCTTACCACAAATGGAGCCGTCATAGAATCCAATCCGGCTTTGGAAAGGATTTTGGGCTATAGCAGCAGTGAGATTAGGAATATTGGTATCAACAATATTACACATATAGAGGATGCAGAGAAGGATATAAGACTTTTTGATGACCTTGTGGACAGCAATATTGACAGCTACAGCATTCAGAAGCGATACATCCGCAAGGACGGAGAAGTAATCTGGGCAAATGTGAAGATGTCATACATCCAGAACGTGGGCGAGGACTTCCAGTTTATAATAGCCATGATTGAGGATATAACTCAGGACAAAGAGAATGAAGAGAAGCAGCTTCAATTGGTGCGAAGGCTTGAGGAAACCAATAAGGAGCTGGATAATTTCGCATATATAGTATCCCATGACTTAAAGGCGCCGCTGAGGGGTATAGGCTCCCTGGCAAACTGGCTTGTTACCGACTACAGGGATAAGCTGGATAAAGAGGGTGCAGACATAATAGATCTGATGATAAACCGTGTCGAGCGTATGAAGAATTTCATAGATGGAATACTGCAGTACTCCAGAGTGACAAGGGTAAAGGAAAACTATGTGGACTTGGATTTGAACAAGCTGGTAGGTGAGGTCATCGAGATGCTTGCCCCGCCGCAAAACATACAGATAAAGGTAGATACAGTATTGCCCGTTATCAGGGGCGAGAGGATATACATAGAGCAGGTTTTTCAAAACCTTCTGAGCAACTCCATAAAGTTTATGGACAAGCCTGAAGGATTTATCAATATAAACTGCCAGGATACCGGGGACTTCTGGGAATTCAGCGTATCCGACAATGGAGCCGGCATAGACGAAAAGTACTTCAATAAAATATTTATGATATTCCAGACCTTGCAGCCGAGAGATAAATTTGAGAGCACCGGTGTAGGCCTCTCGATAGTCAAGAAGATAATAGAAACTAACGGAGGCAAGATTTGGGTAGAATCAGAGGTCGGAAAAGGCACTACCTTCTACTTTACACTGCCTAAGAATCCATAGAAATAAGTCTATTGGAAATCTTTCAAATACCTTGCGAAGGGATGATCAAAATGAGAAGCAGAAAACCGATACTCTTGATAGAGGATGATTATGTAGACGTTTTGACAGTGAAGAGAGCCTTGAAGGAAATCAATGTGCAGAATGAGCTTGTGGTAGCAGAAAATGGAGAGAAGGCATTGGAGTATCTTGATGACCCTGAAAACTAGAGGCCGGGCATAATACTGCTGGACCTGAACATGCCAAGGATGAATGGCATTGAGTTTTTAGAGGTAGTTAAAACAAATGAGAAGCACAAAATAATACCTGTCATCGTACTTACTACTTCCTCACAGGAGAAGGATAGGGTGGAGAGCTTTAAGCTGAGTGTTGCAGGCTATATGACAAAGCCGGTTATATATGAGGAGTTTGTCGGAGTAATGAAAATCATCGATAAATATTGGACCTGCAGTGATATGCCCATATATTAAAATATATTGGTAGGGGGATCTTATGAAGGATAAAAGTTATAAGATACTACTTGTAGAAGATGACATTATAGACCAAATGGCTTTTAAGAAGATGGTAAAACAAAGAGAGCTTGACTATATATATACTGTGGTAGGTTCTACTGAGGAAGCTGCTGCAGCTGTAGAAGAAGAAAGCTTTGATTTAGTCATCACAGACTATATGCTGGGCGACGGCACAGCCTTTGATGTCATGAAGCTTCTAAACGAGACACCCGTTATCATTACAACAGGGGCAGGCAATGAAGAAATAGCTGTAAAGGCTATGCATGAAGGCGCCTGTGATTATCTTGTAAAGGATAGCGAGGGCAACTATCTCAAGGTTCTGCCCATAACTATAGTTAATGCTATTGAGAGAGTTCAGAATCAAAAGCAGCTTAAGATACTTTCTCATGCCCTGATGAGCATAGGGGACAGCGTCTATGTTGCAGATATCAATGGAAATATAATATTTGTAAATAAAGCCTTCACCGACATCTTTGGCTATAAAGAAGAGGAAGTAATAGGGAAGAGATGTGAAATACTCAGCAAAGTAATGGACGAAAGCTATAAGTGTACGGATTGGCACGAATCTATAGAGGATATATACATGAATGAGGTTTATCATGTACGTAAGGACGGAAGCGAGTTTCCTTGCCTGATATCAAACTCCAGCATAAAGGATGACAGCGGCAACATAATGGCAAGGGTATGGGTAGTAAGAGACATAACAGAGATAAAGGATGCACAGAAGAAGCTTCAGATATATGCTACCACTGATATACTTACAGGTACCTTGAACAGAAGAGCAGGTATACTTGTACTTGAAAAGCAGATACAGCTGTGCAAGAGAAGCGGCTGGGACCTTACAATCTGCTACATAGATGTAGATCGGCTTAAGGAAGTCAACGATACATACGGCCATCAAGAAGGCGATGATTATATACTCTTTGTTACAAATGTGATGAAGGAAATCATCAGAGAATCAGACGGCCTCTCCAGACTAGGCGGGGATGAATTCCTTGTGGTACTGCCGGAATGCAATATAGAAAAAGCAGCGTATGTGCTGAAGAGGATAGAACAGGCATTGGAGAACCATAATGAAAGGAAAACAAAACCGTACAAGCTCGGCATAAGCTATGGACTTGCAGCCTATGATTTCCAAGAGCAGACAAACATAGACAGGCTGATTTCAAGAGCGGATGTTGAGATGTATAAGCATAAACGCAATAAAAAGTCATAACAATAGGGCTCTGTGCTGAAAAGCACAGAGCCTTAAAATTTTCACCCGGATTTATAAACAGAGTAATAAGCTTCGTACTATCTGATAAGATAAATGCTTGGCACGAAACATATAATACCATTAAATAGGAAGTTGTGGTATAATACTTTTAACTAACACTAGAAAAATCAGACCGGGAGTGAAGAACATGCCTTTAGCTATGGATAACAACACTAAGGCACCTGTGATACAGGTGAAAAGTTCAATAACCATTGAGCTTATAGCAGCGATACAATACTTGGCAGACAGAAGTCATCATAAGTTTCCTGAGAAGCTGGGCAAGACGCTGCTAAACAATCTTTCCTCCGATAGTCAAAGAATGCTTAAGCTTTTATCAGGCATGCGCCTGCAAGGCTTAGAGCTATTTGAGTTTGTCATTAAGGAAAGGGCCTTTGATGATGTTGCGCTTCTGGTGCAGCGTATTAAGAAATATGATGATATAAGCTTTATATATACCTTGCTGGGAGAGGTGCTTGACCATAATCAAGTACAGGAGATTATGACTGATAGAGATAAATTGCTGCAGCTTGCAGAGGAAAAGCCGGTATTGTTTAATGACAATACTAAGGGCTTCGAGCAGCTTTTCTATAATACTCGTCAGTTCAAGAACGGAATTGTCAATCTTGTGAAGGAAATGAACAACAGCACCTTGAGGAACAAGATGGATTCTCTTAGAGAAGACTATAGCAAGCAGGAAGAAAAAGTAAAGGAAAAGCTGGCGGAGAAGTCCCCCATGGAGGTCACCCACGAGATTGCACAGAGAAAGTTCAAGAGAGTGCTGGACTTTAAGGAGTTTTTCTTCATACCGTCCTACTTCATATCTCCACATAAGATAAGGGTTTTTTGCAATGAAGCACAAATGATTGTTTTTGAGCTGGAGCAGAGGGAAGACAGCGTAGACCAGATAGGCGACGGCATATCACAGGTGTTTAAGATAATATCGGACAGAACAAGATTGGAGATATTAAGATCGATTATAAAAGAACCTACCTATGGCAAGCTTTTGGCGGAGAGGATGAACCTGACTACTGCCACAATATCTCATCATATAGATGTGCTAAAGTCAGTAAATCTGGTATCAGAGAAAAGAATAAAGAATATAAAATACTTCGAAGCCAATGACGAGGAGATAAGAAAGTTATTTGAAGCAGGTATAGAGTATTTGTTCGGGAAATAGTATACAGGAAATGCGGGTGCTGATGCCTTCATTTCCTTTGCTTTATAAAAATATTACAGGGGTTGGTTTCCATGTCAGCCCGCATATAGGAGGCAAATCTATGATAATCAATAGCGAGTTCAGAAGGCTGGACGAAGACGGCATAAAAGAGTTTGTAAGAATCGGAGGCTTAGCTTATCCCTTTATGAACATACATACTCCTGAGGACCTTCAGAAGAAGGCCGAACAATATATAAGGCTGCAAAATGAAGAACCGACAATTAACCTTTATGGAGCATACAGAGACGGGAAAATGGTAGGCGGGATGGAGCTGCAGGATTTTTATATGAACTTCAATGGAGTGGAGCTTAAGACCGGAGGAGTAGGCTTTGTGGCAGTAGACCTTCTGCACAAGAAGGAGAAGGCAGCAAAGGATATAATAAGCTTTTTCATAAGCTATTATAGGCAGCAAAAAGTATCTATGGCGATGCTGTACCCCTTCAGACCGGATTTTTACAAGCAGATGGGCTTCGGCTTCGGTACAAAAATGAATCAGTACAGGATAAAGCCAGCTGCTTTGCCAAAGACTAAGGTTAAGGAAAATATATACTATCTGGAAGAGAAGGATAAAGAGAAGCTTGTAGAGTGCTATAACAAATATGCAGCTGCGACTCACGGCATGATAAAAAGGACAAATATAGAGACCTCAAACATATTTGCTCCGGGTAAGACCACAATTGTCTATAAGCAGGGTGAGAGCATCTTAGGTTATCTGACCTTTTTCTTCAAGAAGGCAAGTGAGATAAATGCTTTGAAGAATGATATCCTGGTTAAGGAGCTTGTAAGCAGCAGTACAGAGGTACAGAGGCAGCTTCTGAACTTCCTGCGAATACAATTTGACCAGATAAACAGGATAATCATTAATACTCAGGATGAGTACTTCCACTATCTGCTGAATGACCCTAGAGACGAAAGCGACAATAACTTTACTCCGGTGTATCATCAGAGCAATCTGCAGGGCGTAGGTCTGATGTACAGAGTGATTGATACGGCCTTGTTTTTTGAGCAGCTAAGAGAGTACAGCTTTAACGGCGAGAGCATAAAGCTTAAGCTTAACATAAGGGACAGCTTTGTGGAGGAGAACAGCCGGCCGGTCATAGTAGATTTCAGAGACGGAAAACCGACTGTGACAGAGGGGATGAACTATGCGGCAGAAATATCTATGGATATATCCGATTTCTCAGCTCTTGTAATGGGCTGCGTTGATTTTAGGGCGCTTCTAAGACTGGGACTTGCAGAGATTAGCCACATGAGTTATGCAGATACTGTGAATAAATTGTTCAGGACGAAAGAAAAACCTGTCTGCACAACTGTGTTTTAATGCAATATAGTAGGGGTCGATTCCTGTGCCGACCCTCATTTTACTCCTTAATAACCTGTGGATAAAAGGGACGCAAACAAACGCGTCTCTTTTTCTATATAAGTAATTCTAAATATAGTAAAATATTTCTAGGAATAGGTGTAACTTTTTAACATTTGATACGAATAAAGGATGTAGTCAAAAGGAGGGATACCATGACTGACGAGCAGCTGCTTAAGAGCTTTCAATCCGGTGACAAGGAAGGCTTCGAGGAACTGATAATAAAATACAGGGCTAACGCGGTGGCCTTTGCAAGACAGCTGACCGGAGATGCGGTCATGGCAGAGGACATCGCACAGGAGAGCTTTGCTGACTTCTATGTAAACAGGGCTCGATATGACGGACGATGCTCCTTCAAGACCTACCTTTTTGCCATCATTAAACATAAGGCGATAGATTACCTCAGAAGGAAAAGACCGGTCAATCTTGATGAGCACTTAGAATCAGGGGAATTCACACCTGAGGAAGCATACTTGGAAAAGGAGCAGAAGCGGCTTCTAAAGAATGCCCTGGAGCTTTTGAATAATGATTACAAGACTGCGATTTACCTGATAGAGTATGAAGAGCTTTCATACCAGGAAGCCGCAAAGGTAATGAACAAAAACCCGGCACAGATGAAGATATTGATTTTTAGAGCTCGCAAGAAGTTGAAAGAGCTCATGGAACAGGAGGTGTGATGATGAAGGACTACAGCAGAGATGAGAAGGATTTCTTAGAGGGCGTATGGTCAAAGGTACGGTACTTGGAGTACCTGAAGGAAGAGCAGGAGAAAATCAAGCAAACCAGCAGAAAGCTTGCGGCTGCGAAGATGAAGCTGGCAGCAATGCTGGCTGTAGCAGTCATCATGATATCCGTACCTATAATCATGCTAAACGGATTGGAGATAAGCACTTTCCTTGGCGTGGGGATGCTGATGCTGGGGGCAGGAGCTTTTTACGAGTATTACTCAGAAAAACAGGATGACAGGAGGGCAACCTATGGAAATAAGCATTAAAAATCTTAGTAAAAGCTATGGCAAGAAAGCGGCCTTGCAGGATATAAACCTTGACATAAGCAAGGGCATGTTTGGACTTTTGGGGCCAAACGGAGCAGGGAAAACAACTCTGATGAGGATACTTACCACTCTGCTCCGCAAGGATTCAGGGCAGATAATGATAAATGGAATAAAGCTGGAGGAAACCGCTAGGATTAGAGAGCTTATAGGCTATCTGCCTCAAGAGTTCTCCATGTACTCCAATTTGTCTGTCTATGAAGCCATGGACTATCTGGCGCTGCTTTCCAACATCGGACCGGTGAAGCTCAGAAATCAGCTAATAATGGAGCTTCTGCACAAGGTAAATCTGGAGCAGAACCTAAAGACGAAAGTAAAAGCACTGTCCGGCGGTATGAAAAGAAGACTGGGTATAGCTCAGGCACTGCTTAATAACCCTAAGCTCCTTATTGTTGATGAACCTACAGCCGGACTAGACCCTGAGGAACGTATAAGATTTCGGAACCTATTAAGAGATTTCTCTGAGGACAGGATAGTTATACTCTCTACTCATATCGTAGAGGACATAGAATTTACCTGTGAGAATATTGGCATATTGAATCAGGGCAGGCTGGTATATAAGGGTGCTGTAAAAGACCTGCTTGCCAGCTCAGAAGGTGCTGTGTGGACTGCCAGCATAGACAGAGGACAGCTTGATGAAGTCAGGAGTAGCAGCACTATCATATCCTCCGTATCCGAGGGCGACAAGGTCAAGCTTAAGCTGCTGGCAGGGGAGAAGCCTATGCCGGAAGCGGAAGAAGCAAGGCCTACCCTGGAGGATGCCTATATGCACATCATGAAGGGGGGAGTAGCATAATGTTCTCCCAATTAACTTTAAAGGAAGTAAAGTATCAGCTGAGCAATGTAACCTTTTATCTTCTGATAGCTGTGGTACTGCTGTTCTATGTCACACAATACCTTCCCTATGTGCAAAACGGTGTCCTGCCGGAACCGAAATCTACTGATGGATATTATGGTGAAAGGGATGTTACAGACCCTGAAGCAGAGATAAAGGTTATATATGCCAACATAAGAATGTACTATAACTTTGGCATTATTTATAAGCAAGGCCTGCTTGTAAATAAGACTGTAATACTGTCACCGGAACAAAAGGAAGCCATGAAGTCAGCTATGGATAAACTGGGGGAATTCAAGCCGAAAGAGGAGGGCATAGAGGACAGTAGAGAAGAAATGACAGCAGGCATGGACAGAGCAATGATTCCTAAGCTTAAATTGGATAATCCCTTGGAAACTGTTGAGGTTAAAGTAAGCTATGAGGAATATTTGCAGATTGTCAGGGACTTGGATAAAGCTCTTGGAGGCTCAACCTATTATAGCGACAAATACAGGAAGTATATCTTGCATCAGCCTATGACATATGAAGAAGCTGTGAAGGAGTTTGAGGAGATTGTAGCGGTGGACAGGGTTACCAATGCATACGGGCGTGTCTTTGCTGATTACATGGGTATAGCCGCAGGATTGTTTCCGGTTTTCTTATCTGCCTTTGTACTCATAAGGGACAGAAGAAGCAGGATGCAGGAGCTGATATACAGCCGAAGTATTTCCTCCATAAAGTATATTTCCTCTAAGTATCTGGGCATATTGATATGCCTCACTGCATTATATCTGGCTATTGCAGGTCATGCCACTTTTGCTACGGCAATAGCAGCTCGGAATGCAGGATATGCAGTGGATTTACTGGCTTTCTTCAAATATACCGCGGCTTGGATAGTGCCAACCTTGATGTTCAGCACATCTATGGGAATGCTGGTCTCACTGCTATTTGGAAATGGCGGGATAGCAATACTTGTACAATTTGTGCTATGGCTGCTGTCCATCAACTCCCTTGGGGGCAGCTATGAACTGTATAGGAATGTTGTACGCTTTAACACTCTAGGGGCATATGATAAGTATATGGCTTGGCTGCCGCAAATAATGGTCAACAGAATCTTCTATGTAATACTATCAATATTGATAGTTATGTCAGCATCATGGGTACTTTCCCTGAAAAGGGGGTCAATAAATGGTAGCAAGACTTTCAAAGCTGATATGGTACAATACAAGGATATTGCTTGATTGGAACGCTGCTGCTGCCTTTGTTCTTATGGTACTGGCACCCTTTATATTCAGCTTTGACCTGCTGAAATATAAAGAGGTTGCTAAGGTGGCGGAGCTGTACTTTCCCATAACAGGCATTATCCTCTTCACTTACATCGTGGGTATAGAGAATCATGAGCATGCAGCAGAGCTGGTAAATATCAGGACTGTACCCCATGTGCTGGTATTGGTCGGCAGGATGCTGCTGGCTGCTTGCTTTATCATAGCAATGATTGCATCTGTACTGTACTATGCCAAGCTGAAGGACGCAGTTTTCCCATTCTGGGAAATTACCGCCGGGACAACGATAACGGCGGTGTTCTTAGGCAGTATCGCATTTACCTCCGGCAATTTGACCAACCAGACATCTGCAGGGTACATCATGGCATTTGCCTATTATCTTATGGAATATGCATCTAAGGGAAATTATACAGGGAAGTTCTACCTTTTCAGCTTGATGAAGCAGGATTTTACTCCGAAGTATTATCTGCTGGCAGCGGCAATAAGCATATTCATACTGAATCTTATCTATATCCACAAATTCAAATCAAAGCTGAATACTTCTGATGACTAGGGATGCCGCAACGGCATCTCTTTTATTGTCTCATCATCCAGAATTTTCTAACAATAATTACCAAATAACACACAAATATTTCACAGTTAATTGCATGAAAATTCAAAATAGTTAAATACAATGGTGCTATAGAGATAAAGGACACTCTGCCATTAGAATAAGGGAGGTAATTCAATGATTAATTACATCGTGAAAAGGGCATTCATATCCTTGATAACCATATGGGTGCTCATCACAGTAACTTTCTTTCTGGTTAGACTGGTGCCTGGCGACCCGTTTCTAAGTGATAAGATTACTCCGGAAATCAAAGCTAACATGATGAAGTACTATGGTTTGGACCAGCCGTTGTACAAACAGTACGTCAAATACTTGGGAAACCTGGCAAAGGGGGACTTGGGAAATTCACTGAGATATAGGGCTAGAAGCATTAACGACGTTATCGCCGACCACTTCCCTATATCAGCAAACCTTGGTCTTAGAGCCTTAGTATTTGCTACTGTTGTAGGGGTCTTATTGGGTATTATCGCCGCCTTGAACCATAATAAAGGGTGGGACAGATTCAGTATATTTATAGCCGTTATCGGCATATCTGTTCCGAACTTTATCATAGCAGGCTTCATTCAGTGGCTGTTTGGAGTAGAGCTTGGCTGGCTTCCTGTTGCAGCATGGAAGGGTGAGGCGTACACAATAATGCCTGCATTTGCTTTGGGGTTAGGTACATTGGCTTTATTGGCAAGATATATGAGAACAAGCATGCTTGACGTTGTTGGACAAGACTACATTAAAACTGCAAAAGCAAAGGGGTTATCACCAATACAAGTAACAATTAAACACCAAATCAGAAATGCATTGCTTCCTGTAGTAACTATCCTTGGCCCTGTTGCGGCTGCATTATTAACTGGCGGGTTCGTTGTAGAAACGGTTTTCGCAATTCCCGGACTGGGGCAGCACTATGTAAGATCGATGCAAAATCTGGACTATCCTATGATTATGGGTACAACAATATTCTACGGTGCATTCTTGGTAGTAATGAACTTTATTGTTGATATAGTTTACGGACTAATAGACCCAAGAATCAGAA
>JAQZBM010000118.1 GCA_029238945.1 Clostridia bacterium | reverse complement strand
AGATAGGCAGATAAAAAAAAGACTTCATATAGAAGTCTTTTTATCACTTATTGTAAGTTTTCATGTAATCATCCTTGAAAATTGCCATGTCATAGGTGTCGATATACTCTCCGTGGCAGAATACATCTCCCTTAAACACTACTTCTGTTTTAAAGCCGTTTGCCTGATATACTGCAAGCTTCTCAGAATCATTTGCCTGGACATTGGTTTTTACCTTTCTGGCATTACCTTCTGTGAAAAGGAATTCCAAAAGAAGCTTCATAGCCTCATCATGATAGCCGCCCTCCAGATACTCCTCGTCACCGATATATGAATATATCCAAGTAAGACCATTCTTCCAGAAGTTTCCGTCAATTCCTATGGCACCGATTACCTTGCCGTCTACTGTCTCTATAGTCATATGCAGTTCGTTGTGATTGTGCTTTTCCATTCTTTCCTTGAACTTTTTCTCCAAGCCTTCCTTGTAGACAAACCTGGGAAGTTCATAGCCGTGGGTTTCGATATAGCGGAGCTTGCATTGGAACTCTGCAAACTTGGCCATATCATTAATAGACTGATGTCTTATATTTACTAAGCTTCCTTTATACATTAGCAATTCCCCCTATTAAAGTCTTCCCTTGTTACAGCCATTGCATATGTGTCATGGTACACCCCGTACCTGTATATTTCTTTCTCGTTTATGCCTTCCACCTTGAAGCCGCATTTCTCATAGCTTCTTATAGCTCTTTTGTTGAAGGCGAATACGTTTAGCTTAACCTTACGCAGACCAACCTCGTTGAAAAGGAAGTTTAGGAAAAGCTTCATAGCCTCTGTTCCGAAGCCCTTTCCTCTATAGTCAGGATGGCCTATGAAAATTGCAATGTAGGTATTACCGTTTTTCATATTCAAATCATTTGCATGACATGTTCCTAAGAACTCTCCCTGCTTGTTCTCAATAACAAAGCCGTAGCCTTCCTTCTCATTAACAATTTCATCGTACCAATGCTCCATAAACTCCTTTAACGGAGGAAGGGTGTAACCCATGAAGTAGTTGTCAAGTACATCAGGATCCTGTTGGTATTTTGCGATAAATTCTGAGTCTTCCTTCTTTTGCGGTCTTAAATTAACTCTCTCTCCCGTAAACATGATATCACTCCCTTTGATTTTTAAGTGCTTCATACTTCATGCAGTATAATTGCTAACAAATTAACTGATTAGCTATGCTTACAACATTCATAATCAATCCTCTATAAAAGCATAGTAATATTATAACACAATGCATAAAAGTGGGAATGTAAGAAACAATTAAAAAATTTTTCTGCAACATGAATAATTAAATAACAATCATAAAAAATGTTCATATAGTATGATATAATATTATAAATATTCTAGCGTTAGTTCGAGAGCATGTACAAAAAAATGAGAAGCTTTGGCCAAGGAGGCGGTATTTTGGATAATGTATTGAATTGTAAAGAGGTTAACAGTTATTTGATAAAAAAGTTAACCAAAAGATGTTCAAACCTTGAGGAGGAAGGTATTACACCCACAGCGGCTTTTGTAAGAATTGGCAGCAAAAGGGATGATATAGCATACCAGAACAGCATTATGAGAACCTGCAATACTGTTGGGGTAAGTGCGGTGCTTCACGAGCTGGAAGATGATGCAACCATGGATGACTTAACAAAGCTGATTAAAAAGCTGAATCACGATGACAGTATACACGGAATTATGATTTTCAGACCACTGCCGGAAGGCTTGGATGAGGCGGAGGTAAATTCCATTATAAATCCTGATAAGGATATAGAAGGTATGAACCCTGTCAATCTTGCGAAAGTGTTTGCAGGAAACTACAGCGGCTTCGCACCATGCACTGCAGCAGCAGTTATGGAGATTCTGAAGTATTATAAGATTGATTTGGAGGGGAAGCATGCGGTTATATTGGGCAGAAGCATGGTAGTAGGAAAGCCCTTAAGCATGATGATGCTGAAGGAGAATGAGACTGTAACTCTTTGCCACTCTAAATCGGAAAATATTGAGGAAGTGGCAAGAATGGGTGACTTGCTGGTAGCAGCCATAGGCAAGCCCAAGGCTATTGGAGCCGACTATGTGAAGCCGGGAGCTATAGTAATAGATGTTGGTATAAATGTAGACAAGGATGGAAATATTGTCGGAGATGTTGATTTCGAAGCAGCAGCTCAAAAGGCATCCTTGATAACACCTGTGCCTGGAGGCGTAGGGTCAGTAACTACAGCCATATTGATAAAGAACATAATAAAAGCAGCCCAAAGGCTGCAGTTATAGCTATAGACTGTTTAATAGCTTCCTGATGGCTTCTTCACTGATGTTTTCATTTACGGTATGCTTTGTGGCCAAGGTTATAGCCGCAGCTGCTAAGCCGCATTGACATGCAGCCTGAAAACTGTCATATTTCAAAAGTCCATATATGAGACCTGCGGTTAGAGAATCGCCGGCACCTGTAACATCAGCAATGTCCTTTGCAATGCTGGAGTAGCAGGTGCTTTTATTTTTATCAGTATGGCATAAGCCTTTAGGGCCAAGGGTGGCAATTACATTACTGACACCAAGCTCTATCAAAGCCTTGGAGGCACTCTCCACATTTGCATCCAGCCCTGATAATATCTCCAGCTCCTTGCTGTTTGGAGTGATTATATAAATGTCCTTCAAAAGCCCTTTCAGCTTGACGGCTTTTGCTGCAGAAACAGGGTCTACGCATACCGGAACACCTGAGCTTCTGCTGATATCGAAAATATATAAGAGACAGTCATAAGGCAGATTGGTATCACAAATTATGAAATCACTGCTCTTAATAAGCTTCAGATTATTCTTGAGATAATCTACGGTCAGATCCTCCAGCACATCCATGTCAGAAACAGCCATAGCCATTTCACCGGCATCATCCAGTACAGCTATGTATTTTCCGGTTTTATTTCTGCTTGAAATATATACCTTATCTACTATTACTCCTGAAGCCGCAGTTTGCTTCAGAACACTTTCACCTTCCATGTCATTTCCTATCGAAGTCAGGAGTGTGGTATTTACATTCAGAAGAGCCAGGTTATGGGCTATGTTTCTGCCGACACCACCTGCACTGATTTCTATTGTTGACGGATTTGAATCTCCCGGCAGCAGAGAAGCCTTTGACTTAGCTTTTATGTCCATATTTAATCCGCCAATAACGGTAACTTTTTTGTTCATTTATGCACCTCTTATATTCTTTAGATTATCTATTCTATTTTACCACTTTGCGGACATTTTTAGGTATTGTATATGTAAAAAAGTGAGCTGCTATATTATAATGTATATATATGTAAAAAATAAATCAACACAGCACCGCCTAATTATACATGTTTTTGACAGAAGTATAAGAGGGCTTTGCTTAGTTAATTGGAGGCTGATAGATATGAGCAGTACATTTGAGAAAATTCAGTCCGTAAGGTATGAGCATGATATGCTGATTATACTGGATCAGACTAAGCTCCCGACAGAGACCTTGTTCATCAAGCTTGAAACAGTAGAAGATGTCTGGGATGCTATTTTTCATTTGAAGGTAAGAGGGGCGCCTGCTATTGGCATTGCAGCTGCCTATGGGTTATATATAGCAGTAAGGGACTTGAAGACTGAGAGCTTTGAGGAGTTCTGGCAGCAGCTCAGGAAGCATTCTGATTATCTTGCATCCTCAAGACCGACAGCGGTAAATCTCTTCTGGGCTTTGAGAAGAATGGAGGAGAAGGCTTCCCGGTGCAAAGGCGAAAGCATAGAAAGGATGAAGGAAATACTTCTTCTGGAAGCCCATGCAATAAGGAACGAGGATGAGGAAATGTGCAGAGCGATAGGAGAGAACGGACTAAGCCTTTTTGCCGACGGCATGACAGTGCTAACCCACTGCAACGCCGGAGGTCTTGCAACAGCCAGGTATGGTACCGCTTTATCGCCTATGTATCTGGCAAAGGACAGGGGCTTGAACATAAAGGTATATGCAGATGAAACCAGACCTCTGCTGCAAGGAGCAAGACTAACTACCTGGGAGCTCAGCAGGGCAGGAATTGATGTGACACTTATATGTGACAATATGGCAGCCATGGTAATGAAAAAGGGACTTATAGATGCTGTAATAGTAGGCTGCGACAGAGTGGCCGCCAATGGCGATACTGCAAACAAAATAGGAACCTACGGTGTTGCAGTGCTGGCGAAGGCTCATAACATTCCATTCTATATTGCCGGTCCAACCTCCACTATAGACCTGAATACCTTGACAGGGGATGACATACCCATAGAGGAGAGAAATGCAAAGGAGATAACTGAGGGCTTTGGCAAGAGAACGGCTCCGGAAGGCATAAAGGTTTTCAACCCTGCCTTTGATGTCACACCCAACGAACTGATAACCGCAATTATCACAGAGAAGGGTATTGTGAGAGCGCCCTACAAGGAAGGGCTTAAGAAGCTGTTTGAATAGGTAGAAGGTTACAGGTGTTAGGCGGCAGGTGTCGGATACGTATTATTGCTTCAGACATAACAAGAATAAATAAGGGATTGCATATATGCAATCCCACATTTTTTTCTTAGCCTTTGATGAGTCTGCTGTACTCTGCTGCGATTTGTGCAGCCAGCTTAGCGTTGTTCTTTACGAGAGCTATGTTTGCTTCAAGGCTCTCGCCGCCTGTAAGCTCTTTTACTTTAGAAAGCAGGAAGGGGGTAACCTCCTTGCCATTTACGCTCTTTTCATTCAGCTCGCTTATAGCGCTGTCTATGGCTTTGTTTATCATTTCCTGATTTGCTTCATACTCAGCAGGTATAGGGTTGGCAACCACTACTCCGCCCTTAAGGTCTAAGTCCCATTTTGCCTTAAGCATTTTTGCCGCTTCTTCCGGCTTGTCGAATTTATAGTCAACTCCAAAGCCGCTTCCTCTTGTATAGAAGGAAGGGAACTCCTCGGTCTGATGGCCGAGAACAGGCACACCAAGAGTTTCAAGCTTTTCTAAGGTTTTTCCTATGTCCAGTATGGATTTTACTCCGGCACATACCACTGCTACATCAGTTTGTGAAAGCTCAGTAAGATCGGCAGATATATCAAAGCTTGTTTCTGCACCTCTGTGAACACCGCCTATGCCTCCTGTGGCAAAAATCTTAATGCCTGCCATATGTGCAAATATCATAGTAGAAGCAACGGTAGTTGCTCCATTTTTACCAAGGGCAATTACAGAAGGAATATCTCTGCGGCTGACCTTAAGTATATCCTTGGATTGCGCCAGAAACTCCAGCTCCTGCTGTGTGATTCCTATTTTGATCCGCCCGTGTATAATTGCGATTGTTGCAGGTACTGCACCATTATCCCTGATTATTCTTTCCAGCTCCAGAGCTGTAGTCATATTGTCAGGATAGGGCATACCATGTGATATTATGGTTGACTCCAATGCAACAATAGGCTTATTACTATTAATAGCTTCCAGCACTTCATCAGTAAAATCCATATAGTTTTTGTAGTTGTTCATTTGATTCGCCTCCGTTGATAATATAATATGAATATATCACAAAGCTTCTTTGTTAGCAAAGCTCAGGTAAATAAATACATATCATTTATATTATGTTCAAAAAGTAAACAAATATCAAAACAAAATTATAGGGATAACCTTTCGGCTACCCCTATAATCTGTCGTTTGTCATACTGAATGGATTTTACTGCACGCTTGGGATGACATGCTTTGGGTAGGCAGGATGCTGTGGGCAGCATCCCCTACAACCCTGTTACCTGTTGCCACCTGTATTATATCTTGAAGCCTTGTGTCAGAGCATTCAGCTCATCCACCATTCCGTTCAGCTCCTTAGCTATTTGTGCAATTTCTTCCATAGTAGCAGACTGTTCTTCTGTTGATGCAGAAATTTCTTCTGTTCCGGCTGCACTTTGCTGAGCTGAAGCTGCAGATGCCTCAATTCCCTGAATCATGTAATCAACAGCGCGTACTATATTGTCAGTTGAAGACTTGATGTTGTTAATCTGCCTTAAGGTATCTGTTGTAGCACCGGAAATCTCATCAAAGGAGTTCTTAGTTTGCACCAGAGACTGCTGCTGGTGTTCTACCATCAGTATAGACTCGTTTGCTTGAGTCTTGGCATTTTCAATATTTTGCTGAACCACAGAAATTATCTCTGCAATTTGTTGAGCTGATGCAGTGGAATTCTCTGCCAGCTTCCTAACCTCATCGGCAACAACTGCAAAGCCTTTACCTGCATCACCGGCTCTGGCTGCTTCGATGGCTGCATTTAGAGCCAGCATATTTGTCTGCGAAGCAATGCCTGTAATAACAGATACAATGTTTCCGATTTCCTCAGCTTTTGCGGCAAGCTCATTGATAGTATTGCTTACAGTTTTAACGCTTTGAACGTTCTTTAACATGCTGTCGCTCTGCTTCTCGATAGACTGCATTCCGTTTTCAACAGCTTTATTTGCACTGCCGGTATTATCAACAGCTGTAACGATATCTCTTGAGATAGCCTCCAGCTTTGTAAGAGCTTCTCTGGCTTGCATAGCACCTTGAGTGGAGTTCTCTGCCTGCTCGCCGGCCCCTTGAGCCAGTTCGTTTACCGTAGCTGCCACCTCATCTGCCGCTCTGCTGGATTGGTCTGCTGATACGGACAACTTTTCTGACACATCTGCAAGAGACGCTGTCAATGCAATATTTTTCGACATTGTATCTCTCAGGCTTTCCAGCATGCCGTTGATGCCATCGCTCAGCTGGCTAAGCTCTTTACTGGATTTTGTAGAAATACGATTCTTTAGATTTCCTTTACCAACATCAACAAGTACAGCGAGGACCTTGTTAAGCTCGTTTATAACATTAAATCTGATTAATAAATCTATAATTATTGCACTGACTAATAAAGCAGCTGCTGCAATGGCAAAACTGCTTAGTGTCAGCCTTTTAAGCCCGCTGTTGAATTCACTGTCAGGAATAGTGGAGCAAAGATAATAATCACCAATTACTTTATAGCTCAGTGTTTTTTTAACTCCGCCAATGGTGTACTTAATAACACCGCTTTCTTTGCCTTTGACGTCCCTGAAAAAATCATACTCATTGGCATTCTTTCCGATCATGCTTTTCTCTCTGTGAGTTAAGATAGTATCATTGTTTTTATCTATTAGAAATATGATTCCTTCTTTTCCAAAAGTAATGCTTTCCGTGATCGTCTTAATGTCAGTACTCTCAAGAGCCTTTTGAAGCCTCTCAGGCTTTACCCCTATTTGAACTACTCCAGGTTTGTCCAGTCTTGCAACACTTATGTACTGGAAGAGTGCCTTGTCAGTTCCTCTTATGGAAGGATCCTGAGCCATGGTGAAATTCTTGTCGGTAAGAGCTGGTATAAATACCTTTGTCTGATCTGAGGTTTTAAAATCAAAGCCATAGAATTCCTTAACTGTTCCCCAGCGTATAATACCCTCTTCATCAGTTACATGCAGTTCTTCTACATCCATAGTTTTTGCCAGTTCTTCAAGACCTGCAGTATCATTGATTATGCCGGGGTTTTGCTGTATCATCAGGCTGAAAGTCTTTGCCTTTGATATGTATTGATTGTTCAACTCCTCTTTTAGAGATGCTGCCTCATTCAGGCTGTCGTTCAGGCTTTTTTCCGCTTCGTCAAGCTTAGAGACAGTCATTGTTTCGATGTTTTCATTAATTAGACTGTTAGCAAATAAATAAGATGTTACCGTCAGTGCTGTGAAAGAAACTAAGATTGTGATAATAATTGGCAGTGTAAGTTTGTACTGAAGTTTCATAAAAAAGTCCCCCCTCAAAAAAATAAATTTACTATGATTCTATATGTTTCGCGCGAAATCGTTTACCGCTGTTCATAAATCACGCAAAGTACAGTTCTCTTTATGTAAAAGACTTTAGCGTGATTTATATAGTACAATAAGTGCTCCTTTCTTCATTATTTGCATCATATCGGGCAATAGGATTAATCAACATAACGCATATTTACATAATTCGACATAATATGGTAAAATCCTTTGTAATTCAACTAAAAATGTATGGATACATAATGTCCAAAATGGGCTATTATAATAACGGTATATATAAACATCTGAAGGGGAATTTTTAATTTATAGGAGAGAGATATGTTTTCCTATAAATTTCATCAAAAGCTGCTTAAGTTATAAACAGCGGAATACAATTTCGCACTATTTGAATCATGTAAATTGTTTAGTGCGAAATGTATAGCTTTTGATATAATGCATAGAAATTTATGAATCTTGTTTAAATAAACTTCTGAAAGCATGTTAAAGATTGACATAGAGCATTGAATTAATATAAAATCAATAATGTTCGAATATACAAACTGATTGATTGTTTCAAAGCTCAGCTTTGTGCAGTTATGATATCAGCAGAAGATGACCTGCTTTGCAAAATATACTGAGTGTGAAGCAGGCAGAATATAAAAAGTGAGGAAAT
>JAQZBM010000117.1 GCA_029238945.1 Clostridia bacterium | reverse complement strand
GATACAGATGCAGCGACTAAATCAGAGGTTAAGGAAAAAGTGTTAAAGAGGGCTTACCTCCTTGACGGGCTTGGCTGAGCTAACTGTGCTGCCAAGATGGAGCTTGGCATTAAATCCCTGGATGGGATTAAGAACGCTTCAATAGATTTCGTAACAAAGACCTTAAGAGTAGAATTTGAAGACAAAGCAGATATTGATACTCTTGCAGAAGAAATAAAAAAGCTAGTAAAAAGCATTGAATCAGACGTAAAACTTATAGAGATAAAAAAGAATAAGTTAGGGAGCAAGAGTGAAAAAGCAGAAGAGGCTGACAGGGATAATAAGAAGGAATTGCTTGTACTGGGCTTGGGTACTGCAATTTTTGCGGCAGTAACTGTTTTCAGCTTCCCCAATATAGTAGAGCTGATTCTATACTTAATCTCATACCTGCTGGTAGGTGGAGAGGTACTGCTGAAATCAGCACGGAATATTTCAAAAGGACAAGTGTTTGATGAGAACTTCCTTATGAGTATAGCAACTATAGGTGCCTTCGCTATAGGTGAGTATCCTGAAGGTGTTGCGGTTATGCTGTTCTATCAGATAGGTGAGTTCTTCCAGGATGTAGCTGTAAACCGCTCAAGAAAATCAATCACTGCGCTTATGGATATAAGACCTGATTTTGCAAATTTAAATATAGGCAATGAAACAAAGAGGGTTTCACCGGAAGAAGTTTCTGTAGGCAGCCTTGTAGTAGTTAAGCCCGGTGAAAGGATTCCTCTGGACGGTAAGGTGTTAGAGGGCAGCTCCATGGTTGATACATCAGCCCTTACAGGCGAATCTGTACCCAGAGACGTCAATGAGGGTGACAATGTGTTGGGAGGCTTCATAAATAAGAATGGTCTTCTTACTATAGAAGTAACCAAGGAATTTGAAGAGTCCACAGTTGCCAAGATACTTGACTTAGTTCAAAATGCAAGCAGCAGAAAAGCACCTACAGAGAATTTCATAACTAAGTTTGCCAGATACTACACACCGATAGTTGTGTATACCGCACTTGCTTTAGCTTTAATACCTCCTATCATACTGGAGGGAGCAAGCTTTGCTGACTGGCTCTACAGAGCACTGATATTCCTGGTTGTATCCTGCCCTTGCGCCCTTGTAATTTCAATACCTCTTGGTTTCTTTGGAGGAATTGGGGGAGCTTCCAAAAACGGAATCCTCATTAAGGGCAGTAACTATTTAGAGGCATTAAACAATGTTGACACTGTTGTGTTTGATAAAACAGGTACACTTACTAAGGGTGTTTTCAAGGTAACAGAGATTAAGCCGGCAGCAGGACTTAAGGAGGATGAGCTGTTGGAATACGCTGCCTATGCAGAAAGCTATTCTAATCACCCTATTGCGGTCTCTATCCTGAAGGCATATGAAAGAACCATTGATAAGAGCATTGTTAAGGACTATAAGGAAATATCGGGACATGGAACAATCGTTACGATAGATGAACACGAGGTTATGGCAGGCAACAGCAAGCTGATGGAAAAAGAAGCTGTTGAATACGAAAGACCGGATGCTGCGGGTACAGTAGTTCATATAGCTCTTGATAAGAAGTATTTAGGCTATATCGTAATTTCAGACGAATTGAAGGATGACAGCAAGCTGGCTCTGCAAAATCTGAAAAATGTCGGTGTAAGAAAGACAGTCATGCTTACCGGCGATATAAGAGCTGTTGCAAACAAGGTAGGTAAGGACTTGGGCGTAGACATAGTTCATGCGGAACTGCTTCCTGATCAGAAGGTAGAGAAGCTTGAAGAGCTGGATACTAAAAAAGCTGCAAAAAGCAAGCTGGTGTTTGTAGGTGACGGCATAAACGACGCTCCTGTTCTGGCTAGAGCAGACATCGGTATAGCTATGGGAGGTTTGGGCTCAGATGCTGCTATAGAAGCTGCCGATGTAGTTATAATGACTGATGAACCATCAAAGATAGTAAGTGCTATCAAGATAGCTAAGCGTACACGCAAGATTGTCTGGCAGAATATAGTGTTTGCACTTGGAATTAAGGTTTTGGTGCTTATACTTGGAGCCTTTGGATATGCTACCATGTGGGAGGCAGTATTCGCAGACGTAGGCGTAGCCCTTATCGCTGTGCTGAATTCCATGAGAGTCATGAACGTGAAGAATATATAATTTCCCATGCGATAAAAAACCGAGACAATTGTCTCGGTTTTTACTCATATATAGGGAAGTAATATGGCGGGGGCGGTTCTGGCTCAGAAAGCTTAGTACCTCGTATGACTATTTTTGATGTTGTCCCGTATTTGTCTTTTGATACAATGCCGGTATTCACGAGCTTACTGTTTACATACACCTTCTTTACAAGCTGAGACTCGAAGCCGTCGTGACCGCTGTCTTCCACCAGCTGTTTGCCAACCTCCAGGCTCGCATCGTCTTTATATAGAACGGGAGCCTTTATCTTTGATATAGTAGTTGATATCAAGTCAACCGTCTTGTTGGATTTTGTACTGAACAGGGCAAAGGTGATAGAACTCTTGGATGCGCTTGCATATATATAAATGTGATAATCAGTGTTGTTGACAAACCTGAAATCCTGTAAACCCCAGCTTACAGCGGCATCACGGCTTAAAGGAACATAGGGGACTGTAAGACTATGATTGTAGCGCTCCAAAACATGCAGGTCTGCATACAGAACTGCATTGTACAAGGTGGTAGAAACCTGACAGATGCCTCCGCCTATTCCCGTATCAACCTTTCCGTTCATATACACGCCTGCTTCCTTGAAGCCCCGCTCCAAGGTTCTCTCTCCAACAATAGTATTGAAGGAGAATACCTCTCCGGGAGCCAATACGGTGCCGTTTATAATTTTCGCCGCCAGTCGTATATTGGAAGACCTGGACGCATTGCCGGCATCAAACCTGGTGGTAAACTCAGAAATTTTCTCTTTTATACCCTGTTTAGCAAGCTGAGCAGCAGTAATTGAAGGATTTACAGCTTTGACCTGTAATTTTGCCGCATTCAAGGAGGTATCTGCCACAAGCTTATTATACAAGGCTTGCTTATCAAACATATAACCGATTTCTTCCTTAACAATGACAATTTTCCCTTTTACTACGGCATACTTGGCATTTATGGGCTTTTGAAGCTTAGAACTGTCGAAGACATTCAGAGCCTTGGCAAACCTGTTATAGTCAATATTGAATTTTAAGGTGTAATTTCTTGCTGATCTTTCAATACTTTTATACTGCCATATACGCTTAAATATATTTCCTTTATTATCAAATATAGAAGTCAACTCATCCATCAAGACTTTTTTCTCAGCAAAATAACCCAGCTCTCCATATGTGAAGCTGTGATTCTCAACGTATCCCTTACCGTCTTCATATGTAATGACAATCTCCTTGTCAAGCTTAACTGCTTCTAATATCTTTATAAGCTCCTCTGCTTCTGCCAGTGTCTTATTTCCTATATGTATGTCATTTATATACAGATTGTTTGGCAAATAATTATTCATTCTGCCAATAAGATTTACCGTGTAATTTCTGATGAATAGAGCTATGAGAATTAGTAGGAATATAAAGAGGATAATTATGACTCTTTTGCTGCTTATATATCTCACATTAATCCTCCTTCACGAATTATACTAGTAAAATTCTATTCGAGTCTGTCTACCTTTTATACCAATAAAAATATAAAATTGGACTATATTTACAATAACGAATGAAATATGAAGGATAAAAATAAACCATTTTTAGTTTTGTACATCAAAATTTACATAACTGAACAATATAATAGATGTAAAATAAGCAAGTTACTAAAGATAAAGGATGATATACAGGTGAAAAGACTTACAATCATAATTTGCATATTGATATGTGCAACTCTAATATTTGGTCCAATTAAGGTGCTGTATGAGTATGCGATACCTAAGGATGTTAAGCCGACGCAGTCGAGAATGCATATGAATACGGGCAATACGACAAGGGTTGAAGGTGATAAGACTAAAGACATAGCTGTAGAAATATCGGAAATATTATATCCGGGCATCAATGGAGTCGGAGCTGCGGATGGCTACATATTAATCAACTCAGATAAGTGGCAGGATGTATTAAGTATGATACCTTTAGCAAATAAGTATAAAGCTCCTATTATCAATGTAAATAAAGAAAATATAAACACAGTTTTAGAGTATATTAGTACAAAAAAACCAAAAGGCATCAGTCTTCTGCAGAATGCAATGGTTATATATGCAGGCAATCAAGAGGACATTAGTAGTACAATTGCAAAGTCAGATATAAAGAGCTATAACATAGCTTATTCAGATTTAAATCAGCTGATTGACAAAGTATATTCTCTGCCGGGATTTATGGAAAAACAAGATTATGGCTTTCTGGTTCCTGATTCAAATCCTATAGTGTCTATTCCTGTCGGCACATGGATTGCAAATCAAGGAGGACTGCTGTTGTTTTATAATAATGAAAAAAAACCCTATGAGTCCGGCTTGAATATAGTAAAGGATACTAAACTAAAGAAGCTTTACTATCTGACTGAGGATACAAATGCTCAAAGCTTAGAAAGTTATTTTAAAGACATGAAATTGAAGCTGGCTGCTGTTACTGTTGGAAAAGAAGAATCATCTGCTGTCAACTTTGCACGCTACTACGATCCAGAGGAAGGAATAGGCTGGGACGCAGGCGATAGGAGAAAGGACAGCAGTCATAACTATATAATATGTTCTAAGGAAGCTCCCACAGTTGCAGCTCTGGCTGCTCAGCTTTCCTTAGCAGGAAAATCAGGGCCGCTGCTATGGACAGAAAGTAATAAGCTTTCTGCTAAAACTGAGGGCTATTTATGGTCGATGAAGCCTAATTATTGGGTTTCACCTGCCGAGGGGCCCTATAATCATGGGTGGATTATAGGGAATAGCGATATGATAGACTACTCAATACAGGCCAGAATAGACTACATTTTTGAAATTGTACCCTATAAGACTATGGGTGAACAAGGTGTCAGCGGGCTAGACGTGATTTCTATAATTTTTACAACTGCTGCTTTATGCAGTGCACTTTGGATTGCTTTGCATGCAGCTCTGAGAATGCGTTACATGACTTTACTTATAAAGCTGATGTGGGTAATTTCAGCACTTGTAATAGGTCCCTTCGCTCTTCTTATTTATATATTATGCTATTACAATGTTCCATGGACGAAAATGAATGGTAAAAAGATGTGGTTAAGACCTCTTTGGAAGCAGACTGCAACAGCCACTATATTAGTAGTTGCTTTTGGAGTATCTACTATATCGGCATTAAGCTTTTGGCTGACATGGCTTGGACTTCCAAACTTATCTGCACTTAACTGGTCGGGCTTTTTTTTACTGGGAAACCCTATAATTTTGCAGATGATAATAGTATATTTAGCTGCTTTTATCATTAATGTGTTTATAATAATGCCGGTAATAATGAACCAAATGAGCGGTGTGTCTTATAGAGACGGCGTCAATAAATCATTTTTAAGCGTACTGATATCGCTAACGTCATTCTTCATTGGAAGAGCAATCAGTAATTGGTGGCTTATGATGGTGTATTCACCTATTTCGCCGGACGAAAGTCAAATAATTTGGTGGGGCTTTATGCAGCTTGCTGCCGTAATTGGCTTTGCAACAGCATATGTACCTGTTTGGAAGCTGGTTCGGTATGGAAAAGTAACAGGAACGATGTAGGAGGTGCATAAAAATGATTAAAAATGAGTCCTTAAAAAGAAGGCATACAGCTTTACTGATACTATTACCTTTGATAGTCGCAGCTCTAATTGCGTATCTGATATTTTACCAACCCAATTACTATCCCATTCAGGTTCAGCCGGCTGCAGAATACATAAGACCTAAAGTAACAAAAAATACTGTCAGGATTTTTGCAGGTGACATTTATCAAAATGCGGCAGCTCTGACTCAGATTACGTATCCTTCAAGCTTTGAGGATGACAGACCTAATGCGGTTATTCTTGTAAGGGAAGACAAAAAAGAGGACGGATTATTGGCGGCTAGTGTAACTCATCACCCTATAAACGCACCTATATTATTTGTAAATAAGGACAGCATTCCTGAAGCAACTTGGAAAGAGATGGAGAGGCTGGACCCCCAGGGGGTTTTTGTAGATGACAATGTAAAGGCAATTTTAATTGGTGATATCGGGAAGGAGGTAAAGAATAAAATTAAATCAAAGGGGTGGAGGTATAGACATATTGAAGGGAATAATCCTTTCAAGCTCAGTAAAAATATCGATGATTATTTGGCTTCGATTCATGGCGACCATAGAGATACCGTGATTATAGCCTCAATTGATGCAGCAGAGTATGCATACCCGGCAGTTTCATGGAACGCTCATATGGGAGATGGACTTTTCTTTGTTGAAAAGGATTCAGTGCCTCAGGAAGTAAAAGATGCACTAAACTCACGTTATGGAAAAGCATATATTTATATAATGGGTGGTCAAAATGAAATAAGCAGTAAAGTAGTGAAGGAATTGGCATCATACGGTCATATACAAATAATACCGAATAATGGGGACATATATGGCAATTCAGCTGGGTTTGCAGGCTATAAGGATTTTGGTAAGAATTTCGGCTGGTGGATTAGTAAAAGAAATCGAGATTTTGGATGGGGAATTGCTGAAGCCGGGCACAACTTTATTTTTATCAATCCAAATGACTGGCATCTGGTAGTTTCAGCATCGGTATTATCACACAAAGGAAAGCATGGACCAATGCTGTTAGTACAGGGTGATTACATACCTGAGTCAGTCAAAAATTATCTGCAAACGGTAAGACCTTCAAAAACTACACCGCAGGAGCAGCTCTATAATCACGGCTGGATAATTGGCGGTGAGAAGCTAATAAGTACAAAACTGCAAGCTGAAATTGATATGCTGTTGGGCTATGAGGAGGGAGTAAGGTAATGTCAGATAATAATCAAAATAAAATGCAGCAGCAAATGAAGCAAAGGCTGGAGAATCTTCCACGTTATACTTATAAGGCTGTAGGATACTTTACTTCCTCACAGGATATGCAGATAGTGATTGATGAGCTGGTTAATAAAGGCATTATGGACCTGAATAGCAGGGCTCTATCAGAAAACTATGTAGAAGAAATATATGAAAACAGCCCATTTTTCAAAAGGGAGCTCTACATGTTTTTAAATTCATTTATTATTGGCGGTTTTGTAGGAGCTATTGCAGCAGCTTTAGTCGGAAGACAGGACTTGCTGCTTCCTGTATTTAGTCCTATATTATCTGGAGGCAGAGCAGTAATTGTATTACTTGGATTTTTCCTCGGTGCGGTATTAAGTGCTGCTATGATATGTATTATCGCTCTCTATAAGCCTTTCTCATCCGTTGAAAAGGGTTACTATATGTTGACTATATATAGCGATGTAGAGAAAAAACAGCAAATACAAGATATTTTAAATAAATATACTGTAATTAGAGTATGAAAGAAGTATCTTAACGATACTTCTTTATTCTATCTTATTGCTGTGTTTGATTATTTGGGTTTTGATTATTTGGAGTTTGCTGCTGGCTCTGAGCTTGCTGCATCATTTGTATTTGTCTCTGCTGAGAGCTTTGGTTATATTGAGGCTCCTCGCTCATCACATAGTTGACTCTGCTTTGCATTAAATCAGAACAGTTTTTCACCTGTTGAGCTATTTGGTTGTACAATTGCTTTGCATTTGGGTCATCTGTATCCATTGAGAAGGTCTTACAGTTTGATTCACACATTTTTAACATCTCTAGGGTTTGAGTTAATTTATTGATTACTGTCATAATTCAACCTCCGTTATTATTTATTACGAAGTTATTTTTTGATTATCTAATATTAATATGTATACAATAAAATCATCTATTGTATAAATATCTTATATAATACATTTCGTACTAAACAATTTACATGATTCAAAAAACACGAAATTGTATTCCTCTGTTCATAAATCGCAAAAGGTACTGACTTTTCAAATGTAGAAGCATTAGTGCTATTTAAATTGTTGTATTGTGTAAAATCCACCGGAGCTATGTATTGTGGTATAATAAAGGAGGTAAAATTTACTTCTGGAGGTAATATAATGAGGAATACACTTAAGCATACTGTTGGTTTTGTCGTAGCTGCGCTTATAGTCGTTAACAGCGTTATGCTGTATAGTGTTACGAGGCAAAATAACCAGTTAAAACAACAATTAAGCAGAATAGACATGGAAGTAAGGCAAACTTCTGCAACTGTAAGCAGCCTACAAAACAACAGCAGAAATAATCAAAGCAATCAGGTTATAATGAAGACAGCCAAAGATGTGATGACACCCATGGAATTGGCAGAATACCTTGGTATAAAAATGGATAAGGTTTATGATTTGGTAGATAATAAAGATGCAAAGATTCCATATATTAATATAGATGGAGAGTATAAATTCAGCAA
>JAQZBM010000116.1 GCA_029238945.1 Clostridia bacterium | reverse complement strand
CTGCGTAAGTCTGCTTATTTTGCTTTTCTTTCCCTGCTCTGGTCTGCATTTGTGCTCTCACCTCTTGAAATTTACTCTCTATATGCAAGTAAATTTCAGAGCAGATTTTACAGCCTGATTTTGAAATTTATTATCCGCAAAAAACTAATGCCAGGTTCAGCAGTTAAGAGCTTATATGTTTTAATTAATAAGCTCTTATACTCTATACCTGGCATCATAATTAATTTTTAACCTTTTCTAAAATCTCTTCTTTTTTAATTCTACCATTTAGGGGGCTATTAAGCGAGTATTCCTCTAGTAAAAACCTCTTTAAATCATCAATATCTTCTATGCTGAAAACCTGTGTGTCAGCAGCATTATTGATGAAATCGTTTATTTCCTCCTCATCAATCCCTTCTATTGCCTGAGGAAGATATCTGTAGTTTTCTCTATTAAAGGCTTGCCAGCTGGTATAAGCAACAGCATCTACGAGAGTATACCACATAGCCTCTCTCTGATATTCTTCTTCTTCCATACCGAATTCAGATATTCCTGTACATTCTGCGTTATCTATCAGTTCATATAAGCTATCAGCCTTAACACTGCCCTTTTCAACCCAATCCCAACATTTGTCCAATGCTTCTCTGCCATATTTATATCTCTCATCACTTATATCTACCAGATTAAATGTCTTCTCTGCTATTGATAAGTACAAGGCAGCTCTTGCCTCTATACTAATACTTTTTATAAATTCTATCATGCATTCATCACCCTTCAATCATTTATTGGCTTAATGCTGCCATTTAGCAGTTCAAATGATAATATACCATTAACTCTGGCACCATCTAGAATTTCTGATGTTACTCTTATTAATAAATTTGGATACTTTACAGTTAACTGGTAGAATATACCGCTCTTTGCTGGTGAACATGGGAGAATCAGGCCTTTCGTACATTTATTGCATACGCCGCCCGGGTTTGATTGATGAATGTATAAGGTACCTTTTACATCTTCCGATCGTATGCCTAATCTCTTTAAATTATGCTCAAACTCAGCGATAACACCTTCCTCAGCATGCCGCGTAAACTGTGCCAAGGTTGGTTTCCTTGCATCATTGTATGGTGCCCTTATTTCCCTTTCCGGATATACTTCATCCAAGCTTGGCAGTCCTGCTGCTTTTCTTACTTGGGGTGAAGCCCCTTTAAATATTAAATTTTCCATGCCTTTTACAGTAGTCCGCCCTACTGCTGCAGTTTCGATATCAAATACCCCTAATTCTCCTCTATATGCATCTAAGTCAGCTTTGCCTACTCCTCTTAAAGCCTTGTATATCTCAGATACAAACCTCATTGCTGCATCCAGATAAACCTGACCTAAGCCTTCGTCCCTGTTAGCTTCAAGTGCTGTAACAGTCATCTTAAGCTGTATAATTTTACTTACAATAATTTCCTGAGAGCCGGCATAGGGAATGTTCGGTACCAGTCGTTCAAATTCCTCTATTTTAGCCTTTATTTCTTCTTCTTTGCTGGCCATCATGACCACATTCCTGGTTCCGCGCTTTTCCACCCATAGCTTGTGGTTTTCATTGCCTATCTTAAACTTCACCATAAGACCGGATATGATTCCCTTGGCCTTATCTGCTCCCGCCACTACTAGCTTTTTACCCATCTGCAGCAGCCTTTCTCCGCTGCCAAGCGTTATGATGTTCTTCTGCTCTGAAGCTTCCTCGATCATGCCATCTGCTGATCTTACCTGCTGCTCCAGCCCATTGTCCTCTATATCGGCAATAGGTTTAGAATCCTCAGACCTCTTAAGCTGTGCATCAGGACTCAGATTATTTACTTGCTGCCGCCTAGCTTCCTTTAGAAGCGTTACCGCCTGTCGATATCCTATGACACTTTGCAGCAGCATAAATTCATTCCACGATAGAGAATTGGGATTGTCCCGAACAAGCTGTATCATTTTTGTCAGCTCTGTCGTCCTTACATTGGACTTTTTTGCAGCAGTCTTATTCTGTACGCGCTTGCTTTTTCCATGAGTCTGCTCATTTTGCTTTTCTTTCCCCGCTCTGGTCTGCATTTGTGCTCTCACCTCTCGAAATTTTCTCTCTATATGCAAGTAAATTTCAGAGCAGATTTTACAGCCTGATTTTGAAATTTATATTTGTAAATTATAATGCCGGATACAACTAAACTGTACCCGGCATTATAATACATGGCTTTAATTGTCGAGGGCACCTTCGCTAAACTCACCCTCAATTACTGGATCCCAGACTCCATCATGGTCCAAGTCCATTCTCATATCTCCGTTTTCGTCCATCCACATGTCAAGCTTACCATCTCCGTTGGTATCAAAGCCTTCACGGCCTTGGTCATCTGTCATGTAGCTTCCACTGCCTTCATTTCCGGTTTCGCTATCTGATGAAGTAGTGCCGCTTCCGGCATTTTCTGAAAGCTCTTGTCTTTGCTCCATCCGTGATATCAGTATGTCTCTAAATGTATCAATCGGGTTTACGCCATCTTTGTTTTGTGTGATGCTGCCTCTAAAGAAATCCAGTTTCCATGTGGAATTGTAGGTAGGTATATCGATAGTGACATCTTCACCATCTACTAAAAAATTAATACCTATAGGAATCTTCTCCTCGTCGGATACTCCCTCATTTACATTATACAAGATTTTACCTGTATCCCTGTCTATGGCTTGTGCTGCTTCAAATTTAGCATGATTAAAATCAGCCAGGAATGCAGACATTCCGCTAAACACTCTAAGAGGTGCAAGGGATAAGTCCTCAGAGCCTGATTTTCTTATTTTGTCATATTCATCCCTATCATAGGGGGTTATTTCAAAGCTCATATCGCCTATGCTGTCTGTAAAAGCATTTCCGGAAATCGAAACATCACCATCCGAAAGCTTTGAATAATCTACGTCAAAAGTTATTAGTGCACGTCCTTCATAATCACCATATACATCATTTCCTCCATGTTTCCATGCCACAAGGTTAAGTGTAATGGTAATATCTAAGGGTTTATCTACCGTAGGAATGTTATAGGTAAATTTTTTGCTGTCAGAGCTTTGAATCAGCCAGCTATATTGCTCGCTTCCGTTTGTTTCTGTACTTTTCTCCTCAATATCGGGCAAGTCTTTGGGTGTGTCTAGTTCAGGCTGACTGCCGCATCCTGCAAGCAGCAGCAAAACCAATATTAAGCTAATTATTTTTCTCATATAATACGCCCCTTTTTGCTGCATATATTATTTCTTCTGTGCAGATAAGTTCAAGCGCACCTATAGAGGATGCGCTTGAAAGGCTGTGTCTGCATTTATTGATTATTCATTTTATCAAAGGTTCTGACAGAAAGTGCAATTGCCTGCTCTCTTGTTGCCATGCCATAGCCTGCTGCTTCCTGTGCGCTGGTTGTAGCTTTTGGCATAAAATTACCCTGTGCATCTCCTGTTATAATTCCTGTTTTCAACATGTATTTGGCAGCTTCCACTGCCCAGTTGGAAATATTCTTTTGATCCGGGAAATCCTTAACCCCGGTAATGCTGTAGTCACCTGAAGGATTTATAGCTTTGATTGTCCTGAAAAGCATTGTGGCGCATTGCTCTCTATTTATCAGCTGCTGTGGTGAAAAGGTGGTTGCCGATGTTCCTGCTGTAATGCCTATTTTGTACGCTTTCAAAATTGCAGTATTGGTGGTATCCTTAAAGGGATTTGGTGATGCAGCTTCGCTTTCTTCTCCTGTTACTTTTTCATAAAGCAGTACCGAAAGCTCACAAAACTCTTCTCTTGTTATAGGCTTTGTCATATCAGCACCCTTTAGGATATCAGGAATAAGGCCCAAGTCATTTGCCTTCTGCAATTCCGGCTTTGCCCAATCATGAGCTTGTGAGTAAAAGCTGCCTGAGCCTACAGATATCTCATTAGAAAAATCTGAGTATATATAATCCCATTCTCCAGGTCCATCTCCATAATAGTACACATAGCTGAACTGGGTTTTATACCAATAAGTGTGCTGCTTAATGTCGGTGGTTTCTAAATCACCCTCATCTATGGGATATGCATATGCATAGAAGGTATTTACCTTGTTTGGAACCCTGCGTTCGGGTTCGGAAGTCATGATATCTATATATCCTCCGTCTAAAGCACCCCATTCCCCGTCATCAATTTTGCAGTAGTAGTCAATAAGTGTGTATCCGTCTGTAGGTCTCACTTGGTCGAGGTCGAGAATACTCTGTGGGATTTTTATTTCAAATCTAAAAAGAGGTTCACCGCCGTCATCTTTTATCAGCTCGATTTTTTCGATAACCGGAGCATCAAGCTTGCTTGGAACACCTTCAGGCAGGGAAGCAAATATGCTCATGGGGAATATGCTGCAAAGCAGTGCTAAAACCAGTAACCATTGTAATAGTCTCTTTTTCATTAAATTTACCTCCTTAATTTTGAATAACTATATTATTGAAAGCTGATGTCCTGAAGAATTTGCTCATAATCAGAGCTAAGTGAATCAAAGGACTCTGTTGGCCCTCCAAAGGTAATTGCATAAACTGATTCACCTTCAAAAAGATAAATATACTCATATTTCATTTGCATTTCGCTTACCTTACAGGTAAACAAGAGCTTTTGTGCCTCTTTGTTGTCAACGGTTATAGTTTCAGGCTCACCTATATAAGAGACATCATCAAATGCGCCCTCAAAAGCTCCCTTCGCTTCTGTGATTACAGCCTC
This sequence comes from Clostridia bacterium, assembly GCA_029238945.1. Lineage (GTDB taxonomy): Bacteria > Bacillota > Clostridia > Lutisporales > Lutisporaceae > GWB2-37-7. Next base: position 3,816 of record JAQZBM010000116.1, on the reverse strand, counting down.
TAAATTATCTCCCTTAAACCCTTCTTCCTTGACCATAAAACTCACCAAGTCCTTCATATACTGAACAGGAAGCACAGAGTTTGGTATCGGTTCCCAGCCTGCAGGAGGTGCTATTACAATGCTGATTTCTTTCTTGGGCTCTTCTGGTGCCGGTGTTTTCTGAGAATTTGACTCATTGCCGCCTTGAGGCTGAACAGAGGATGTGGAGCTTTGAGCCGCACAGGCGCAAAGCGCAATAGTGATAATAACCGCAAGACTTGCTGCGAGCAATCGTTTCATTACATTTCCCCCTTTTTTTCTTCAATTTTTGATTTGCCGATATCACGGTAATTGATGATCAGTTCTGCACGTGAATTTACATGAAGCTTCCTGTAGACAGCCGTTTGATAAGTATTGGCAGTTGAATATTCGATGCCCAGCTTTTTAGCAGTTTCTTTCAGGGTATATCCCTCCAACAAGAGCAGATAAGTATCACATTCCCTTGGTGTAAGCTCTTCCGCGAGCATACACTTTTCTTTGCTGCTGATACACAGCTTTTTCCCATGAGTAGTGCCCGTTGATTCTATTGCATCAGTATTAGACGTTGACTTTGGTTTTGAGAAAAAATCTTTTATTTTATCTTTTATTCTCATCCGATTACCTCCTTGTCTCAGCATCCTTGAAGACATTTATATTTTCACCTGAGGAATTTCAGTTGTCTATTAGTTAGTTCACGTGAAAAACGAAGAAGCACCCCCTCATTAGTTCTAATGAGAGGGTGCTTCTTCGTGTATTTTCCTATTTCACTATATAATCCTGCAAAATTAAAATCAATTCTGCCCGGCTATTTATATTTAACTTACGATATATGGATGTACAATACGTGTTTATTGTGGCATAAGCTTTTGACTGAATACCGGCAATCTGCCTTAAGGTACACCCATCCAAAAGCAGCTCACAAACCTCAATTTCAGCAGGAGTTAATCTGTAATCCTTGAGCTTTGCTTCCAAACGTGAGCAGGCTGTCACATCCGAGCGGTAGGTATCATCAATCCATTCTCCCGAGTAAAGCTCTTTTATAAAGAAAGGAGACAAGATGAAGAAAATTATCACAATACAAATAGAAACAAGAGCCATAACCGTTGATGATAATAACATTTCACTGTCTTTAAGCATTTCCAGTGTGATAAAAGCAATGGAATAATATACAGTGGATAGTATTATGCCTGCCCTATAGAAGGTTATACTCTGGAATTTCTTTGCCATAAATCCGGCAAGATAATAAATATTTATAAATCCTATGGCCCAAGAGCTGCCGAAGCAGATGGCAGACAAAAGTCCAAAGCCGATGCTTTCAAGCCTGATAATATTCATAACAAATCCGATAGCCAACAGTGCAAATGAAAGATTAATCATATTGCAAATATTAATCAAAAAGTGCCTTTGTAAAAGGATGACGCTTGCAACCCCAACTAAAATGCCAAGGAAATAATAGCTTTCAATTTGAGCTTTTGATATGTTTGAAATTTGATATAGAGAAGTAGGCGCTATTACGTCATTGATTGCCAGCACTACAAACACCAAAGGCATTAAGGAGTAAGCTTTTGCCGGTGCTTTTATTTTTTTATCCGATGGCAGCTCATCTATGTTATATCTATAGAAATATGAACAGACAGCCAAAATAATGATAATAATGAAAATAATCGCGCTTGGTGGATCAACTGCAAATTGACCTTGATAAAATATAGGTTTAACAAATAATAATAATTTTGGCAGAAATACTGCTAGTATCATTGAGTAAAACTTTTCTGAATTATTGAGAACCATGAAAAATGTATAGACATTTGAAGCAAAAATATGTCCGATAGAAGCGGAGGCAATCACCATGATTACTTTGGAAGTAATGCTATCACCTGTAAAGCGCATTATCGCGAAGCTTAAGAATGCAGTTATGACACTGTAGAATGTCTTTGGAACGAACTTTCTCCCATCAAACAATACAGGAATCATGCCGCCGGCAGCCAGCCAAATATAGTAGTAAATGTGTGAATTGCCCACGTTATCATTATATAGCTTACTTTCAAATTTAAAGCCGCCCATGGGTAAAAAATAAGAGTAAAGCCATATGAATATTGCAATCCAACCTATAAAGTATGGCAGGTTTTTCTTTGATATAGTTCTTAAACTAAGAGTATCCGCAGACCGAAAGACAATATTAAAAAACTTCTTTGTTTCGAATGAATTCAATTGCATTGATAATTCACCGCCTATTTATTTTAAGCATAATCTCTTTTTCCGACCCAATTACTCTTCCGTCAATAAACTGTTCAAATGGTTTGTCGTTTATATGTGCTTTCTCCAGCAGTTCTATATACTCATGTCTTAATCCCTAGGAATAACAGCCAGTAAATAACCGGACTGTATTATTTCTCCTTCAAAGGACCTGCGTTTGTCTATTTTATACTTATATTGGTCAATACTTTGGTAAATGTTCGTTTTCTGCCCGCTTTGGTGGAAAATTCTATTTCAATTATACCATAATTTAGGTTTCATAATCATTGAAAACAAAAACGCCTATCTAAAATGAGTGCTAATTTATAAATATGGTGCAGTACGCTTCTCCATGGACATAAATCATTGCGTCCAAGCAGTATGTCAAGGTCAAAGTTCAGATATTCAAGTAATAAAATTTGCTTGTACCTTTAACAGCTGACAGTCCACCTATACCATGTTTTTAAGCCTATGGCACTGGTTGCATTAATCATGTTAAGCCTTGAAGATAATAGTAATCTTGCAGCTATGTTTTAGCTTTATGATAAATCAGTATATATACAATATCCTCTGGTAAATATAATAGAAGCGACCCTAAGACCGGGAGGAAATATGTGAAGACTTTAAGCTTTTATTTACATGAACAAGGAGGATTAATAATGAAAAACAAAGCATCAGCAGCGCTTATTTTCATTCTCTCGCTCATTCTCGTAATCACGGGATGCAACATCAAAAAGGAGAACCAGAATCAAAACACTGGAGAATATAAGGCATCACAAAAAGATGAAATCGTTTCGGGTGCATCTCAAATCAGCTATACCGGCATCGATAAGCTCAAAGATGAATATGATGTTATCATTATCGGTGCAGGTGGTGCCGGAATGACTACTGCACTTGTAGCAAAAGCTAATGGGATGAATCCGGTCATTTTTGAAAAAATGCCGATTGCCGGCGGAAACACGTTAAAAGCATCCTCAGGAATGAACGCCTCCGAAACGAAATTTCAAAAAGAACAAGACATTAAAGACAGCAATGATTTATTTTATGAAGAGACATTAAAGGGTGGTAAAGATACAAATGACAAAAGTTTACTTCGTTTCTTCGTTGACAATTCCGCAGGTGCGATTGATTGGCTGGATTCCATCGGGATTCGATTAAGCAATATTACAATTACAGGCGGTATGAACATAAAACGTACACACCGGCCTGAAGACGGCTCGGCAGTGGGACAATACCTTGTCAACGGCTTGATAAAAAATATACAAGACCAAGGCATTCCGCTTTTTGTAAATGCCGATGTTAAAGAAATTACCGAAAAAAACGGCAAAATCGATGGCGTCAGAATTCTCTTCAATCAAAAAGATGAGAAAACAATTCGAGCAGCGGCTGTCGTTGTGGCAACCGGCGGTTATGGGGCCAATATGGATTTGATATCCGAGGTTAGGCCTGATTTAGCAGGATTAGTGACAACAAACCAACCAGGCAGCACCGGTGATGGTATAAAAATGATCGAAAAACTTGGCGGTACAACGGTTGATATGGACCAAATCCAAGTTCACCCGACGG
>JAQZBM010000115.1 GCA_029238945.1 Clostridia bacterium | reverse complement strand
CCCGTCTAAATGCAAATGCAAATTATATCAGCCTTTATGAATATATTTATAACAATTTGCAATATATATTTGACATATTGTTATAAATATAGTACTATAATATTAAAGTTATAGCATTAAGAGGTGATTATATAAGTTGGGTAAAAATATGAAGCTAAAATTGGCTCGTGTAGAGAAAGAGCTTTCTCAAGAGCAGCTGGCGGATCTGGTAGGGGTAACCCGGCAGACTATCGGTATGATAGAAGCCGGCAATTATAATCCTTCGATAAAGCTTTGCGTAGCAATATGCAGAGCCGTGGGTAAGACCTTAAATGATATATTCTGGGAGGTAGAAGAATAATGAATCCAATCAAAGACGAGAGAATTACTTCACAAGTACATAAGATAGGCTATGAATCCTTTTTTATACTGATGGGCTTGCTGTTTCTAAGCATAATATACAAGGCACTGGTAAGAGACGAGAGCTTTCAGAGTTTTCAATGGGAGATGCTTTTAATAGCGGTTTCCTGCAGCTATTATATCCTTCGCTGCATCGCAGCAGGTATATATGTAATGCCTTCAAACTCAAAAGACAGAGGCAAGTTCCTAAAAAGCTCTATACTTTGGATGACATTGGGTTCTATGCTATGGGGACTATTTCTGGCGATAAGAAATACTTTCCTGTACCAAGACGGGATTTTCAGTTGGATGACAGCTGTAATTTTTCTTATTAGCTCCATTTTCTTTTTTATACTTTTGCTGGTGGCTTTCGTTGTAAGCTATTCCCTTTCAGGTGCCAGGTCAAGTAAGAGCAGTGATGAATAAACAACAAGACCGTGTATGCTATGACACACGGTCTTGTTGTTTTAATTGTGATTATTTGCTTAGACGCGGGCGGACACACAGGTCCGCACCCTACACATTTGCAAATCTTCCAGCCTTTTGTTATCGTGTAAACACATCTACAAAATGAGCACATCTTTCTGCAGAAAGCTCCAGAAACTCTCTGAACTCTATGTTGTTGCCCGGCAGTGCTTTGTCGGATATGGACCTGATTACCACATAGGGCACCTGGCATAAATAGCATACTTGAGCTATTGCAGCGCCCTCCATTTCTGCACACCATGCATTGAATTCTCTGTGGAGCTCCTGTTTCTTCTCCTGAGAAGATATGAACTGGTCTCCGCTGGCAACAGTACCAATATAGGTTTTATACTGATGTCCTACAGACAGCTCCATTGCCTTTTTGCACATTTCTATAAGCTCAGGGTCAGCCTGAATATATCTCAGTCCTGCAATGTAGCCCTTGGGATGCCCAAAGGCAGTTATGTCCGCATCATGCTGTATGCAGTTGTCGGATATGACAATATCTCCTATTTCCAAGCTTGGTTCTAAGGCTCCTGCAGAGCCGATATTAATGATAAATTCAGGAGAGAATTTATCAATCATAATTTGAGTAGCTCTGGCTGCATTTACTTTCCCTACTCCGGATTTTGAAAGCACACAGCTTTTATTGTTTATAGTTCCTATGTAAAATTTGACACCATAATGCTCTACTCTCTCCACCTGCTGCATCAGAGACAAGATGGCATCCTTTTCTTCCTTCATTGCACCAATTATTCCTATCATTTGTATGCTCCTTTATTCATTAATTCAAATCCTATATAAATCGCGCTAAAGTTTGCGCGAAACGTATAGTATTATTCATTCCAAAATTATACCCTATTATTATACTATTTTAAAGCTCTTCAGGGCTGATTAACTTTTTACTTTCTCCCTTCTTGACAAACATCATGGTTACAAGAGCCAGCAATAAGAAGGATATCGAAATAATAAACAATGAGCCATAGCCTACAAAATCAATTATAAAGCCCAATAGCGGAGGACCTGTGATAGCTGCCAAAGAGGAGAAGAAATAGTATAGTCCTGTATAGGCTCCTATTTTGTTATCGCTGGTCATCTCCACCACCATAGGATAGGAATTTATATTTATAAGAGACCAGAATATGCCGCCTATGCCCAAAAGCACGGCAATATAAGTGGTATTTCTGAAGAAGGTAATAAGCATAAAGACTACCAGCAGACCTGTGATACCTGTCATTATAGTTTTCCTTCTGCCGATTTTCGTTGCTATAAAGCCGCTTGGTATAGCAAAAATCAGGAAGGTCAATGAGAAGAAGGACAATAAGAAGGCTGCAGCGCTTTCCTTTATGCCCAGATACTTGACACCGTACAGAGTAAACAACGCCTCTACTCCCTGATAAGCAACAAACCAAAAGAATATAGCAATTAAAAGCAATAATGCACTTTTATCTTTATCCTTGATAACTTCAAAGAAAGCCTTTATTATCCCCACATGCTCTTCATCATCCTTAGCTGCCTTTTCCGGTTCCTTTATAGTCTTCATCAGTATAAATAGAGCAATAAGCATTACAACTGCTGCGGCAATGAAAGGGTAGACTCTATTCATATCGTAAAGCATAGGGCCTATAAACAGGGCCATAACCGCACCTAAACCGCCCATCAGATTGATAATTCCATTGGCTTTGCTTCTGTGTTCAGAAGGAGTCAAGTCAGGCATAAGAGCTACAGTCGGAGCTCTGTATATGCTCATCATTATATTGAAGCCCATGGCTATGACAATCAAACTGATAAAGCTGAATTCAAAGGGTATCAATGTAAAAAACAAGGCAGACAGCGGAATCCCTATCATAAGATAAGGCATCCTTCGCCCCCTTTTGGACCAGGTTCTGTCGCTTAAGGCTCCAAAAAACGGCTGCAAGGTAATGGCAGCTATGTTGTCAAAGGTCATAACAAAGCCTATAAGCAAGGCACTGGATAGATACTTACTCAAGAAAATCGGTACAAAGGCATTATACAAAGGCCAAACTATACTTATGCAGAAAAATCCGAAGCCCAGTAAAAACGTGTTCTTGTAATTGAGTTTTCCTTCCATATTATCCCCCTCTTTCTCTATATTCCTGTCATTCTCTCCGGGAAGTTGGTTATAATTCCTTCCACCCCGGACTTCACTAGCATTGCCGCAGTTTTAGGATCATCAACAGTAAATGCGTTTGTGGTAAAACCATGCTGCTTTAAGCCTTCAGTGATTTCAGGCACAGCTGCCATATAAAACGGATGTGCACAGTCGCAGCCTACTTCCTTCAAATATCTCCACGGCTTGTACAGCCCTTCCATATACAGAGCTCCGGTTAATGCTTCGGGATATTCATACTTAATGTCATGTATCGAATAGTGATTGAAGGATGAAAACACAGTTCTGTCCATCAGTCCGAAGCTTCGGACCATATCAATAACTTCACGTTCCATACCCTCATACCTGACAATTCCATTCTTCAGCTCGATGTTCAGATAGATGCCGCTTTGCTTCACCAGCTCAAGAAGCTCCTCCAAAAGCGGAACTCTTTCTCCTGCAAATTCAGCTTTAAACCAACTGCCTGCATCCAGCGGCTTAATTTCCTGATATGTCCTATCCTTGATATAGCCCTTTCCGTTTGTTGTCCTGTCTACAGCTTCATCATGACATATCACCAGGGCCCCGTCCTTTGTCCTTTGCACATCGCACTCGATGCCGTCAGCACCAAACTCTACCGCTTTTCTGAAGGCAGCCATGGTGTTCTCCGGCGCAGAGCCTGAAGCTCCCCTGTGGGCATAAATTATAGTCTTCCCAAACATATTCCAATCCTCCTTAGCTTGTCTAAAAAAGTCAGCCGGATTTGCTTTGCAAATGGCTATTAAAATATCGCTATAACCATTAGGTTATAGCGATATCATATCTTATAGTATTATTATGCCATACTTATTCTTCTATGCATATATCTGCCATTATAACTCCGTTTATCCTTCCCATTGAATCATTGAGAGGCATAGAGATTGATATACAGTAGTTATATGAGTACGCTGAAATATAGGGTTTTGACTTGAACTCTGCTCCCTTTATGGCCTCTTTGTAGTAAGGCCTGTAGGAATAGTCGTTGCCGTCAACTACAGCCAGGTCTGTGGCAGTTGTTACCCTCCCCTTGTCATCAAACAACGCTATAAATTCCAGCTGCTTATAGCTCTTTTGTTTTTCCTTCAGGTAAGGCGATATATTCTCTAAGCCCAGCTTCTTGCTGTCTATCTCTGAGACAATGCTTTTCAGCGCCTTAAATCCATCCTGCAGCATAGCCTCCTGCTTAGAAGAAACCTTTATCTTGCTGATGAACTCATTAAGCTTGCTGTCAATACCATCTGCAGCTTCCTTCATCTTACGTATGAGATCGGAGGTCTCCTCCATGGCTGCCGACTGCTCCTGAGCCGATGCAGAAACCTGCTCTGTAAATGCTACAGTATCCTCAGCCGATGCCGATACCTTATCCATCAGGTTGTCGACCTTCTGTACCAATGCAGCTGAATGTTCCGCCAGCTCGAATATTTGCTGTACAGAGTCATAGGTATTTTGGGTTGTGGCAGCTACCTTATTGAAGGTTTCCTTCGATTGGTCTGCAAATTTGATGTCTTCATTTATCCTTTCTACCTCTGCCTGTGTCTTGCTTGTTATCTCATGTATGCTCTCTATAATGTTTTGTATCAAAACCTTTATTTCCTCTGTAGACTTGGAGGACTGTTCAGCCAGCTTCCTTACCTCGTCAGCTACTACAGCAAAGCCTTTTCCATGCTCCCCTGCCCTTGCCGCTTCTATGGCAGCATTTAAAGCCAGCAGATTGGTCTGCTCGCTTATTTCCGTTACAGCGGTTACTATGTCTCTTATCTTATCAGCCTTCTTGAAGAGTACTTCCGCTTCCCCCGCAACCCCTAAGCTTACCTCCGCAGTGTTTCTAAGCTTATCTGTAAGCTTAACGAAGATGTGTGAGCTGTCGTCAATTACTCTTATCATTTCATCTGCTATGACCTGTGTTTCCTTTGCCTTAGCTGCAATCTTGCCGGAGTTCTCAGTCATGGTGTCAGTGCTTTGTCTGGCCTGCACTATATCCTTTGCCTGCTCGCCGGTGTTGCTTGCAACATCTGTTATTGCAACTGCAATTTCATTGGCAGCCTTGTCTGTCTGCTCTATACTTCTTGCTAATGTATCAGCCAAGGATTTATTCTGCTCAGAAATCTTGTTTATTTCACATATTATTGTCTTAAGATTCTTGACTACCTTATTTACGCCATCGCCTACCCTTGCTGTCACGCCCTTATTATAAGCCTTGACTGCAAGCTGTCCCTCGGATATTTCATTGGTGGTATCAACAAGCTTCCTGATGGGTCTTACTGTTGAAGCAAATAATATCAAGGCTGAAGCTGCAACTGCTATACATAATATTCCTCCGGTAATCAATTCAGTCTTTATGTATTCCGCTTTAAAATCACTTCCTGCAGCACCCTGCAGTTCATCAGCGATAAGATAGTAGCCTCCGATACTAAGGAGCAGCAGCAATACTGCTGTTACAGCCAGCATTATAAAGAAGACCTTGTACTTCATCCAAATCCCCCCTCGTTATTATATAAGACATACTATTTGAATTAGTGAACGGTAGATTAACTCAAAATTCTTGCCATTATTTGTTATATTAAGGATTAATTTGATTATTTCTACAATTATATGTAAATTCCTTCTGACTGCAAAAAAATAGAAGCATTTTACTGCTTCTATTTTCCCTCTTCAAATTCCACTTCTTCCATTATCCTTGCGTATTTCTCCAGCTTCTGCTGTACTTTGTGGAAGACGCTTCCCTCGGTATATCCGCCCTCTTCATTCCTTTGTCCGGCAGGAACATCAGTCAATATCTCTATACCTTCCTCAACTTTTTCAATTGCATATATATGAAATTTATTCTGTCTTACAGCCTCCACCACTTCTTCATCCAGCATCAAATTCACTATATTTTGATGAGGAATTATTACACCTTCATTGCCCTTTAAGCCTCTTGCCTTACAGGTCTGGAAAAAACCCTCGATTTTCTCATTGGCGCCTCCGATGGGCTGAATTTCCCCCTTTTGATTTATTGAACCTGTTACAGCTATATACTGCTTTATAGGTATATCTGACAAGCTTGACAAAAGTGCATAGAGCTCGGTACTGGATGCGCTGTCTCCCTCCACTCCGTCATACAGCTGTTCAAAGCAGACACTGGCAGATAGCGACAGAGGGAAATCCTGTGCAAATTTCTCACCCAGATAGCCGGATAATATCAGGACACCCTTATCATGTATGCTTCCGCTCATTTCTACTTCCCGTTCTATGTTGACAATACCTTTTTCTCCTGTAAAGGTCGCAGCAGTTATCCTTGAGGGCTTGCCAAAGGCAATATCTCCGAAATCCATAACGGAAAGTCCGTTCACCTGCCCTACCACTTTATCCTCAGTAGATATCAATATCACTCCTGTATCAATGAGCTCTTGAAGCTTCTCTTCAATCCTATTGGATCTGTAGTATTTCTCCTTAATCGCCTTCTTCACATAGGCAGCAGTTACAGATTTTGCACCGTCTATCCTGCTCCAGGCATCTGCTTCGTATAGAATCTCGATAATATCATTAAATCTTGTGGACAGCTTGTGCTTGTGCTCAGCCAGCCTTCTGCTGTAATCAACAACAGCCGCCACTCCTGTATTATCAAAATGCATAAGGTTTTTCTTATTGCAGTGGCTGCTTATGAACTGAGCATATTTCATAATGTTTTGTTGATTAGAGTCCATTTCCGTATCAAAATCCGCCTTTATTTTGAAAAGCTTGCGGAAGTCTTCATCGTAATTGTACAGCCCGTGATAGAACTGCTCATTGCCTATCAGCAGCACCTTAACATTCAAAGGGATAGGCTCAGGCTTCATTCCGCCGGACACAATGCCGGCAATTGAATATATATTCTCAATGGCTATACTGTTGGTCTTTATTGCTCTTTTCAACCCTTCCCAACTTTCAGGGCTTCGAGCAAGGTCAGACATGTTTATAATTATATATCCGCCGTTTGCAGCATGCAGTGAGCCCGGCTTTATTTTGGTAAAGTCTGTTGTCACGACTCCCATGCTGCTTTCATACTCGATTTTTCCAAATAAATTATAGTATTTAGGATTTGTTTCATATATTACAGGCGCACCTTGTGTGTCACGATTGTCCACAAGCAGATTTACCTGATATTTCTTGGTAAAGCTTCTGCTTTTTAGCTTCTCCTCCAGCATGACGTCTTCCCGTCCGCCCTTTTCCGGCTCTCTGAAATCCTCTATATTTTGGATTATGTCTCTTTGGACCGACTGCAGATACAATATTACTTCCTTATACTCTGCATACTTCTCCTTAAGGTCCATAATTGGCTGTTCCACAGTAACTAAAGCCACTTTTATCTCAAGATGGTCCAATCTCTCCTTGATTTCCTTCTCTACATCTCTTATACGCTTCATAGTGTCAATAAGCTTGGACTGAACCAGCATGTTGTCTGCCTCTATCTGCTTCCGTTCTGCGTCATTGAGCTGCCTGAAATCTTCTTCACCTATAGGGCCCTCTTCCTTGACAGGAATGGTAAGCAAGCCTTGGTCGCTCTTTTTCAATATGAAGCCCTTCTGCTTAGCATACTGATTAAAGTCCTCCATTATATCTGAGCTCTGTTCCTGATATTCTTGGATAATGCCGTTCTTCTGCTTCTCATAGGATTCACCGTCAAAGGCTCTTGGAATCTTTATCTTCAAGCTTTTTACAAGCTTCTCCATGTCTCTTTGCAGCTTGTGTCCCATGCCGGAGGGCAGCTTCAATGCCAAAGGAATATCAGGATTTTTGAAATTATATATATAGCACCAATCGTCGGGAGTCCTCTCCCCCTGTGCGATTTTCTTTATTATGGACTTGCTGTAGCTGCTTCTGCCAGTACCAGTCAAGCCGGAAACATATATATTATAGCCCGCTCTCTTGATTGCAAGCCCGAACTCCATAGCCGCTGCTGCTCTGCCTTGACCTATTATTCCTTCCAAAGACTCAAGCTCTTCAGTTGTATTAAAATTCATAACCTCAGCCCGGCAGACATTGCTCAGCTCCTCAGGCAACAATTCCCTATTCTTAAGCATTGTAAACACTCCCCCTTATAACAAGCTGTAATAATTAATATGTATTTTATGCAGCAATTAATACAAATGCTACAGAAAAAGCGCCTTACAGAAGACGCTTTTTCACCTCATAAACACTGAATTTCCAAAGCCCTTGCCTACTACCTCTCTTACATCCCCTATTGTAATAAAGGCTTTGGGGTCTATAGTCAGTATCTTATTCTTCACATGAATGACTTGACTCCTTGCTACTATACAGTAAAGCACATCCTTCTCCTGCTTCGTATACATTCCTCTGCCTTGTAATGCAGTTACTCCTCTGTCCAGATCGTTCATGATAGCCGCTGCTATTTCCTCTGACTTCTCAGAAATGATAAACAAGGACTTGCCGTAGTTTACTGTACCTTCTTGTATGACATCAACATTATCCACTGAACGGGTATGGACGGTATATGTTTATGTATTATCCTGCCTATGAGGTCTGTACCTCCGAAGGTTGCGCCAAAGCCAATTATGAATGCCACTCCCGTTCCCATGATGATACCGCCGAATACTGCCGCCAGAAACAGGTCGTCAGTCAGAACCGTCATATATCTATCCAGAATATCAACTGCAACTGCGTAAACGATATTGCAGTATATGGTCTTTATTCCCACTTCCTTGCCCAGAGCTGCAACTCCAATGATAAAAATCGGTATGCTGAAGCATAATGTAGTCACCCCTATAGGAAAACCGGTTAAATAGTTTATTATATTGGCTATTCCCATTACTCCACCGGGTACAATCCTATTTGCTTTTATGAAAAGTATTATTGACAAGGCCATTATGATAGAACCTGTCGCAATACCTATATATGAAATTATAGTGCTTGTGGTTTTGGTCTTTGTTCCTTTAGATAAAGTCATATTTGTCGAATTCATTATAACCTCACATTTGCTGTTAGAAAATTAGTGTTCGCGGCTTCTTGTCATAGCATCGTATAGTGCAAGCAGTACAAACTTAGGCAGCTTGCCTATTCTCTTTATCCTGCTGGGCTGCTGCACCAGGTAGTAAAACCATTCCAATCCCAGCTTCTGATATATCTCCGGTGCTCTCTTTTTCCTGCCGGAATATATATCTATGACTCCTCCGACTCCTATAGCTATCTTAACCTTCAGGTCATCCTTATGTCTGTATATGAATTTTTCCTGTTTTGGTGCACCCAAGCCCACAATAAGTACATCAGCCCGGCTGTTATTTATCTCTTCGATAATCTGAGCCTCATCATCTTCTGAAAAATAGCCGTTCCTTATACCTGCTATCTTAATGCCCGGATATCTCTCTTTAATTGTTTGAGCTGCTGCTTCTACTGAAGCCTGTTCAGCACCCAGTAAAAATATACTATTGCCCCTTGCTGCTGCAAGCTCCAATATCTTAGCAGACAAATCAGCCCCGGTTACACGATCCTTCAAAGGAGTACCGTAAAGCTTTGAAGCTATAACAACACCTATACCGTCTGCAATAATCAGCTGAGCATCATTTAATATATTCTCAAGCTCTCTGTCTCTTACCGCATCAACCATTATCTCGCTGTTTGGTGTAAAAATCATGTTTAATCCGTCCCCCTCAAGGAACTCTACAACATTCTCCTCACCTTCGGCATAGTTTATATTATCAACCTTCACGCCTACTATCTCTATTGTATTTCTCATATTTTCACCGCCTGTCGACTTATTGCAATCCTGTATGTATATTTGAGATTATAACATATTCACCTGTAATCTCACCACTTTGCTATTCCCATTTTATACTATAGGGATAATATTATACAAGTAGCTGTAAAAATAAGTGCAAAGTGTTGTCACAGGCTGTATAATGTTTGGTATAATATATTTATCAATGAAAATAGATATTTAATACTTAATATAAACTCAAAAGATAAGGGGTCGAAAAAATGGAAAAGATTATTATAGAAGGTCAACACCGCTTAGAGGGTGAGGTTACAATCAGCGGAGCTAAAAACTCAGCTTTGGCTATACTTACAGGAACAATATTAACAGATTCGGAATGCACTATAAAAAACCTGCCCAATATCAAAGACGTGGCATATATAAAAGATATGCTGCTGCAGCTGGGAGCTAAGGTCACATCAAGTGATGATGTTATGACGATAAACACTTCCGGTGTCAACAAACACAGCATCGACTTTGAGATGGCTAAGAAAATGAGAGCATCTTACTACTTCCTG
>JAQZBM010000114.1 GCA_029238945.1 Clostridia bacterium | reverse complement strand
GGCCTGAACTACAAGGATCCTAAGATGGTATTAGCATCAAAGAGAACAAATGCTGAGTACTACAGTGAGCATATGAAGGAAGAAGCCGGCTCAACAGTAGCACTAAATAAGAACTATGATGCTATTCAAACTTATGTAACAGGCAAGACAATAGCAGAGCTGGAAGCAACACTTGCAGGCACTACTAAAGAACAAATGGTAGATGCAGTAAGCGGAGCTACCTTGGCAGATACTTACGGTTATACTTCTGCTATCGTTGCAGCTGCAAAGACTATAAAATAATTCAGTAAAATATATATAAAGCCCTCTGCTTGAGATTTATTAAGCAGAGGGCTTATTTTTGCCTCGGATTAAGCTTTGTAATTTTGAGAGTCTTATAAAATGAAGTGAAATAAAAGGCGTGTTAGTGTAAAATAAAGGAAAGATAGAGAGGGGGAGACCTATGACAGCAAGAGAGAAATTGTTTGCTTATAGTAATATATATGACCAAAAAGGCAGTGAAGAGCTGTTTCTTGAGGCAATGAGGGAGTCTGTTGAGCATCATCGTGCTCATTGTAAGTTTTATGATAAATTATTGAAACAGAGAGGCTACAGCATAGACAGTCTGAAATCTATCGAGGATTGTGGGAAAATCCCAACAATTTCTGCACAGTTCTTTAAATATCATGAGGTATTGAGCATAGAGAAAGAGAAAGTTAAGATTCATGCTACATCATCAGGAACTCAAGGCCAGAAGAGCCAGATTTTCCTGGACAGGGATACCTTAAAGCTTGGAACTAAAATGATTATAAAGGCTATGAGATATCATGGTCTTATCTCAATAATCCCAACCAACTATATTATTTTGGGCTATGAGCCAAGAACGGGCAATGATATGGGAAATGTTAAGGTAGCACTTGGTATGACCCGTTTTGCTCCTGCAAAAGAAAGAGTATATGCCTTAAGAGCTATAGGAGATAAATATGAAATTGACTATTTCGGGATTATGGATGCCCTTGAAAGATTCAACAGGCAGAAACTGCCGGTGAGGATTCTTGGTTTTCCATCCTATCTTTATATGCTTTTGCAAATGATGAAGGAATCCGGTATGAAGCCCCTCAGGCTGAATAAAAGGTCTCTGATTCTTACGGGGGGAGGCTGGAAGAAATTTGATGAGATGATGGTAGATAAAGAGGAGCTATATAGTATGGTTGAAGAGCTTCTCGGGATTCCTGCGAAGAACTGCCGTGATTTTTATAGTGCGGTGGAGCATAGTGTCGCATACCCTGAGTGTGCCAATCACCATATGCATATACCTATTTGGAGCAGGGTTGTTATCCGGGATGTAAAATCCTTACAGCCTTTAGGCTTTGATGAGCCAGGGTTTTTAAGTTTTATAAGTCCCTTAGTTTCTTCTGTACCAATATCTTCGATATTGATGGGAGATATGGCTGTATTAAGAGACGGAAAGGAGTGCGGCTGCGGTATCGATACTCCGTACTTTGAAATACTCGGAAGAGCAGGGGCAGTGAAGCTAAGAAGCTGTGCTGTTGCTGCCTCTGAATATATGAAAGGAGACCAAAATGGATAATATTTTCAGGGGAGAACCCATTTCGAAGGAAGCTTTCATTGATAAGCTTGATGAAATGAAGAGCAGAATAGAAGCGGATTTGCTGCAAAAGCCCTTGGCACCGGAGCTGGTGATTGATGCAGTACATACCTTGGCCAATGAAATAAATCAAAAGGAGATTGCAGAGCAGCTTGCTGCAATGGGAATACCCAAATGGACCTCGGAGGAATATGTTAGAGTTACTGTTGAAAGTTTAAACAGAGAAGCCCTTTTAAGGAAGGTACGGGCTGAACTTGGTGATAATCCTTTTGCATGGAAAAAGGTTGACGATGGGATAGAAGAAAGAGAATATCCATTGGGGGTAATAGTGCACATCGGAGCAGGAAATACCTTAGGGCTGTCTGCATTTAGCGTTATAGAAGGGCTGCTGACGGGCAATATAAATATTTTAAAACTGCCTGAAAATGAAGGAGGAATATCTTCAAAGCTTTTGTTGAGATTAGTTGAGATAGAACCGCGGCTAAAACCGTACATCTATGTTCTTGATGTTTCTTCAAAGAATATAGAGGTAATCAGCCGGCTGATTGAGGCAGCAAATTCGGTTGTAGTGTGGGGCTCTGATGAGGCGATTGGTGCTATCAGACGACTAGCTCCGCCGTCATTGCCTATAATTGAATGGGGACATCGCCTGAGCTTTGCATATTTTGCTAAAAAAGAAAATGATAAAGAGGACTTGCAAGGGCTGGCAAAAGACATATGTATGACGGATCAGCTCTATTGCAGTTCTCCTCAATGTGTCTTTTATGAGACTGACAATTCTATGGAGCTTGATGCTTTTGCAGCCAGACTGGCGAAGCATATAGAAGCAGCCATAGAAATATATCCTTCAGCAGCCAGACCATTGAATGTACAGGCACAAATCACATGGACCCACGAGCTTATCAAAGCAGAAGAAATCTTAGGAGAGAAAAGATTGATTTCTGATGGACAAAGGCGATATGGAGTAATGGTGGACTATAAGGCTGAACTCAAAGCATCTCCGTTATTTTGCAATATATGGATAATGCCTGTAAAACGAGAGGAACTGTTAGGACTGTTAAGAGCTCATAAGGGTTATTTGCAAACAGCTGGCTTAAGCTGCAACCGCAGAGACTTTGAGCAGCTGTCTGATATTCTTTATGCAGCAGGGATTAATAGAGTAACAACCTGCGGAAATATGTCGGTAAATTACCCCGGTGAACCTCATGACGGCACCTATGCTTTAGGAAGATATGTGAGAAGAGTCAATAAGAGACATATACAAATTGGTAAGACGCCGGATTGACAAAAACCGATATAAGTTATAATATATATAAAACATAAATAATATAATTTATGGAGGATTGCATGAATGTAACAGAATTTAAAAAAATAATGTGGAATTATTCAAGAAAAATTGAAGAAAACATGAATGCAGTTATCAGCCCTGTAATTGAAGAATATGGACTTACCAAGCTGCAAGCAAGAATTCTTGTTGAATTGCAGCAAAATGACTCTCACACAATAGGAAGCTTGGCGGAAAGCATATGCATTGCCAGCGCTAATATCTCAGCTATGTGCAAGAAGCTTGAAGCTCAAGGTCTGTTGGAACGTGTCAGGAAGCGTGAGGATGAAAGAGTTGTTATGGTAGTTCTGACAGAGCAGGGCAAGGAAACTGTAAATAGAATCGACCAATCTTTTAATGATAGGTTTACACAGTACATTGATAATGAAGCACAAAGCTTCGAAGATATTTTATTGGGACTTAAGAGACTTAATGATATACTTCAAAGAATTAGTAATATTGAAAAGAAATAAAACTATATCGTAAGTGGGGGTAAAAATGAAAGAAGCGAAAAATCCAAAAAAACCGATTATATATTTCTATGCAGTTACTTTGGCTATAGTGCTTTTGTTAAATGCTTTTGTTTTCCCGTCTATAGTAGAGAAACAGATTACTGAAGTTGACTATGGCACATTCTTGACTCAGGTAGAAAAGGGAAATGTAAAAACTGTAGAAATACAGGATAACAAGATTGCGTTTACTGCAGCCAATGAAGCCGGCAAAGAAGGAATATATGTGACAGGCCTTGTAAATGACCCTGAGCTTGTTAACCGCCTTCGTGCAGATAAAAATATTAAATTTTCAAAGGTAATTCCAAAAGAAAATTCACCTTTAACAAATTTCATTATGTCATGGGTTTTTCCAATTGCAGTATTTTTTGCATTGGGACAAATCCTTTCAAGCTCAATGCAGAAGAGAATGGGCGGCAATACAATGAGCTTTGGCAAAAGTAATGCCAAGGTATATGTTGAGGCGCAGACAGGAAAGACCTTTAAGGATGTGGCAGGCGAGGACGAGGCTAAGGAAGCGCTGACTGAAATAGTTGACTTCCTGCATAATCCGGGAAAATACAAGGAAATTGGTGCAATAATGCCAAAGGGCGTACTGCTGGTAGGCCCTCCGGGTACAGGTAAAACACTTCTTGCGAAGGCTGTAGCCGGTGAATCAAAGGTACCGTTTTTCTCAATTTCAGGTTCTGAATTTGTTGAGATGTTTGTAGGTATGGGTGCTGCCAGAGTACGTGACCTGTTCAAGCAGGCCCAAGCAAAAGCACCTTGTATCGTATTTATAGATGAAATTGATACTATAGGTAAGAAACGTGACAGCGGCGGACTTGGCGGCAACGATGAAAGAGAACAGACGCTGAATCAGCTTCTGACTGAGATGGACGGCTTCAATGGAGAGAAGGGCGTAGTTATTCTGGCTGCAACCAACAGACCTGACACTCTCGACAAGGCACTTTTGAGACCGGGTCGTTTCGACCGACGTGTTCCGGTGGAGCTGCCTGACCTTGCAGGACGGGAGGCTATTCTTAAGGTGCATGCGCAGAAGATTAAGCTGGGCAGCAATATTGATTTTAACGAAATAGCAAGGGCAACCTCAGGTGCTTCAGGTGCCGAGCTTGCCAATATAATTAACGAAGGAGCCTTAAGGGCTGTTAAATGCGGACGTAAATACGTTGAGCAAAGCGACTTGGAAGAGGCTGTAGAAGTTGTAATAGCAGGATATCAAAAGAAAGGTGCAGTTATATCGCCTAAGGAAAAGCAGATTATTGCATATCATGAAATTGGACATGCTATTGTTGCTGCTAAGCAAAAGGAATCTGCACCGGTTCACAAGATTACAATAATTCCGCGTACTTCAGGAGCATTAGGTTATACAATGCAGGTATCAGAAAACGAAAATGTTCTTATGACAAGGGAAGAGGCAATGAATAAAATAGCTACCTTTACAGGGGGACGTGCTGCAGAGGAGTTGGTTTTTGGAACCTATACTTCAGGTGCCTCCAACGATATCGAGCAGGCTACCAAGATTGCGAGAGCGATGGTTACCCGCCTTGGCATGAGCAAGAACTTTGATATGATGGCACTGGAGACAGTTACCAACCAATATCTTGGAGGAGACGCTTCTCTGGCATGTTCTCCCGAGACTGCGGCTAAAATTGATGAAGAGGTATTGACTATTATAAAGAATGCCCATGAGAGAGCAATCAATATTTTGAAAGAGAACATCGAAAAGCTTCATACGTTATCCGCTTACCTTATAGAGAAAGAAACCATAACAGGGGAAGAATTTATGAGGATGCTGGAAAACTAACAGTTGTTTCATAAATATGAAAATAAATATTGTGTCAAAATTTAATTTGTGATAATATACTTTTATTAGATAAATCGTGCTATCTGAAACATGTGAATTGTTTAGTGCGAAATGTATAGATGCATGGAAATGTTATCTGTTAAAGGGGAGTAACTACCTATTATAGGTGATGGAGTCAACAACCGGCAGCTTAATGCTACCTGGCTTCATCCTTTGGTAATTCGAAGCTGTAAGACCTTTAGCGGTATTTTGTCTTTTGGATGAAATTCTGCTGAAGGTCTTTTTGTATATAGGTAAGGATTAAATTACCTTGATATGCATATACTACAAACTATGAAAAGTAGAAGCCGCCTTTATTCAGATAAATTTTTATAAATAAAATCCTATATATAGAGTACTAAAGATTATATATTATACTATACTATTGTCATCCTGTAGAGAACGACCCCCATGTCGTTCCGCATCTTTTCACAATTATCTGTTATGATTCTACACTAGGGTTCAGAATGACAGTATAGGCAGCTATAATATATTCAGCACGTTATGTATAACATCAATTTTGACAGAATCTGAACTAAGATTCAGATAAAAGGGAGGAGATTATATATGTGGTTTTCTAAATCAAAGGAAGATGTCCTTAGGGAACTGGATGTGAACCCAGATGTCGGTTTGTCCAGCGAAGAAGCTAAGACAAGACTGGAGAAGTATGGTGAAAACAAGCTGAAGGGCAAGCCAAAGAAAAGTATTATTTCATTATTTTTCGCACAGCTTAAGGATATGCTGATATATGTTCTGATGGGTGCGGCAGTGATTACTGCTTTAATCGGAGAATATGTAGATGCATTGATTATACTGATGGTTGTAGTCTTAAATGCAGCAATAGGTGTTATCCAGGAGTATAAGGCGGAAAAAGCTATTGAAGCCTTGCAGAAAATGACTACTCCCAAAGCGTTGATAAGACGGGACGGTGAAGTAAGAGAAATTAATTCTGAGGAAATAGTACCCGGTGATATCATTGTTATAGATGCCGGAAGATTCATACCTGCAGATATAAGACTTATAGAAAGTGCAAACCTTCAGATTGAAGAGTCTGCATTAACAGGTGAATCGGTTCCGTCAGAAAAGGATGCCGGTGACATTCATGAGGATCCGAAAACTCCTATAGGAGACAAAACAAATATGGCGTTTATGTCTACTCTTGCAACATACGGCAGAGGTGAAGGCGTGGTTGTCGGAACCGCAATGGAGACTGAAATAGGTAAAATTGCCAAGATACTTGATGAGGATATCGAAGAAATGACTCCTCTCCAAAAAAGACTGGAGGAGCTTGGTAAGACTCTTGGATATTTAGCCATCGGCATATGCGTTCTTATATTTGTTATAGCTTTATTCCAGAAGAGAGATTTGTTTGAAATGTTCCTGACTGCAATAAGCTTAGCCGTAGCAGCTATTCCGGAAGGACTTCCTGCTATTGTTGCTATTGTTCTGGCTCTTGGTGTAACCAGAATGTCTAAGATAAATGCAATCGTCAAGAAGCTTCCTGCAGTTGAGACTCTAGGTTCTGTAAATATCATCTGCTCAGATAAAACAGGTACTTTGACACAGAATAAAATGACTGTTGTTAAGTTCTATACCCTTGATAATCTGAAGGAAGTCCCTACAGAAGGAAAAGGCTTTGAAGCACAGAAGGATGAAAAAGAACTGATGAAATCCTTCGTGCTATGCTCAGATGCTACCTATGAAAACGGACAAAGCACCGGAGATCCGACAGAAGTAGCTCTGGTTATATTAGGTGACAGATATAACTTGGATAGGAGAACCCTTCATTCAGAGTATAAAAGAGTTGGTGAAAAACCCTTTGATTCAGACAGAAAGCTGATGTCAACCTTAAATGAAGAGGAACATGGATATAGAGTGCACACTAAGGGTGCTATAGACAACATTTTGAAGATATCAAAGAATGCCTTGGTTAACGGTGAAATTGTACCTCTTACAGAGGAAATGAAAAAGAAATTTTTAAAAGTAGCGGAGGATATGTCAGATGATGCTCTAAGAGTGCTTGGCGCAGCATATAAGGATACTACAGACATCATTGAAGCTGACGAGATGGAAAAGGACTTGACAGTTATAGGCTTGGTTGGTATGATTGACCCGCCTAGACTGGAGGTGAAAGACTCCATAACTGAGGCTAAGAGTGCAGGCATTACTCCTGTAATGATAACAGGAGACCATAAGAATACAGCAGTTGCCATAGCAAAGGAGCTTGGAATTGCTGCTTCCCTGGATCAGAGCATTACAGGCGCTGAGATTGATGAACTGTCAGATGAGGAATTCTCTAGGAAAATAAATGATTATAGAGTATTTGCCAGAGTATCACCTGAACATAAAGTTAAGATAGTTAAGGCATATAAAGCCCATGGAAATATTGTTTCCATGACAGGTGACGGAGTCAACGACGCTCCTTCGCTGAAGAATGCAGACATCGGTGTTGCAATGGGCATAACAGGCACAGACGTATCTAAGGGTGCCAGTGATATGATACTTACTGATGATAATTTTACAACAATAGTCCGAGCTATTGAAGAAGGAAGAAATATTTATAGTAATATCAAGAAGTCAGTAATATTTCTGCTTTCCTGCAACTTGGGAGAAATAGTCTCAGTATTTGCTTCAGTGCTGTTCTTCTGGCCGGTGCCGCTGCTGCCAACACAGCTTTTATGGATAAACCTGATTACTGATACACTTCCTGCAATTGCTCTTGGCATAGACCCGGGGGATAAGGATGTAATGAAAAAGAAGCCAAGAGATCCTAAAGAAAGCTTCTTTGCACATGGTGCAGGCGTAAGAGCTGTTGTGGGCGGAGTATTAATAGGTACACTTACTTTAGCAGCCTTCTACTTCGGACTGCGAGAGTATGGATATAGCTTGGGAGCACAGAATATTCCTGAAAATGTATTGACTTATGCTAGAACAATGGCCTTTGTAGTGCTTGCTACTTCACAGCTGTTCTATTCACTGACAATGCGAAATCCAAGCAAATCCATATTACAGGTAGGTTTGCTCTCAAATAAATACCTTGTTGGTGCTATAATAATAGGAATCATATTGCAGATTGGCGTAATATCAGTGCCTTTCCTTGCAAGTGCATTTAAAGTTCAACAGCTTTCATTGGGAGACTGGGATCTGGTTATGATATTATCATTGATTCCGCTCATAGTTAATGAAATAATCAAGATATTTATGAGAATGCAAGAAAAGAAAGCAAACGAGTAAAAATATAAATTAATATTGCCCCCTGCTGTGCACTATAGCAGGGGGCAATTCTTTTTATAATGCATAGAGCTTATCTTCCGACATTGTCCCAATGCTCCTTTGCCTCGGTGAGCTCCATGATAGCATTTGATTTG
>JAQZBM010000113.1 GCA_029238945.1 Clostridia bacterium | reverse complement strand
CCTGGTATTGA
Organism: Clostridia bacterium; assembly: GCA_029238945.1. Lineage (GTDB taxonomy): Bacteria > Bacillota > Clostridia > Lutisporales > Lutisporaceae > GWB2-37-7. The sequence continues at coordinate 8,644 of JAQZBM010000113.1, read as the reverse complement.
AGTTTCAAAATAATTACGGAAGGTCATAACAAAGTATCCGTTCATAAGAAGCCCGGGTATGATTAATCCCCAGATTGTGTTCTTAAGATGAAACACTTTAGTGTAATTTATATAAGTTGCTGTAAGACCGCCGTTAAACATCATAGTAAAGGTTATAAAAAATAATAGTATTCTTCTTCCAGGCAGGTCTTTTCTGCTAAGTACATATCCGAACAATGCTGCCATTGTAACACCAGTTACAGTTCCTATACAAGTTACAACTACTGTAACCATATATCCTCTTCCTATGATTTGCCACTGATCGAAAATATATTTGTAGGCTTCCAGAGAAAACTTTTCTGGAAAGAATTTATAACCATTTCTAATTACTGTTACTTCATCAGAGAAGGATGAGCTAACTAGTAGAACAAATGGGACTATAGCAAGCAAAGCAAGTATGGTCATTAATATATGTCCACTTATTTCCCACTTAAAATATTTAGACTTTTTCATTTATCTCACCTCTCTAGAATATTGAATCATCTTTACTCAATTTACGAACAACAGCATTAGCTGAAAGTAGAAGGATAAAACCAACTATTGATTGATATACACCTGTTGCAGATGACATTGTTATATCACCAACTCTCATCAAAGCTCTAAAAGAATAAGTGTCTATTGTGGTTGTAACATCATATAGAGCTCCTGAGCTCATTGGCAGCTGGTAGAATAGTCCGAAGTCTGAGTAGAACATTCTTCCTATTGACAACACTAGCATCATGATTAATACAGGCTTTAACATAGGTATTGTAATGTATCTAATCTGCTGCCACTTCGTTGCTGAATCTATTTCTGCAGCTTCATAGTATTCATCGCTTATCGACACAATACGAGCAGTATACATTAATACAGAGTACCCTATACCCTTCCATTGCTGGAAGAACAGCAATATGAATGGCCAGTACTTTGGTTCCTGATAAAAGAAAATTGGTTCAATTCCTAAAGGCTTTAATATGGAGTTATTGATAAAGCCTGTCTCATTACTTAGGAAGGCAAAGGCCAGATAACTTACTATTACCATTGATATTACATAAGGTATAAGCATTGCCGACTGATAAAACTTCTTTGCAACCTTGCTTCTTATCTCATTGAATAATATGGATACCGTCAATCCAAAAACCATTCCGAGAACAATGAAGAGCAGATTATAAAGAATCGTGTTTCTTGTCATCACCCAGGCATCCTTTGTTGCAAACAGAAACTTAAAATTCTGAAGACCTACGAATTTACCTTTAAAAATACTTGTTGAATAATCTAGTTCTCTGAAGGCTAGCTGAATACCATACAGAGGCATATAATTATTTATAAATACATAAATAATTGCTGGCAGAGCCATTATATACAACGGAATATACTGTTTGAAATGTGACTTTTTCTTTTTTGTTGTCTTTACATCCTTAGATGTTTTTGTTTTTACATTATACAATTTTAGCCCCCCCTTGCTTATGTAGTCGTTGTATCTTCCTGATGTTATTAATTATAACGGTTTCATTTTTTTTGAGTTATACTTAATCCGACTTAATATATGTACAATTCCGACTTTTAAAAATTAAAAGTTCATTTTGGTATAGATATGGATTTTATACATTAGCTCTTTAAAAAAGCAGGTGAATATTGCATTCACCTGCTTTTTAAGTTGCTTATAATCTTTTAGAAGCCATACTTCTTACTATCGCCTAAAACCTTAAAGCTCTCTTTTGGATATCTTATTTGAGTTGTTCTATCAACAGCTATTAGGCCGAACTTTGGCTTATAGCCAAGCTGCCATTCAAAGTTATCAATTAGCGACCAATGCATATATCCAATAACATTGATTCCTTCTTCCAAGCACTCATAAAGGCCTGCCATTGCACCTTCTATGAACTCTACTCTATCCTTGTCATTGCTTGTTGATATGCCATTCTCTGTAACGATGATAGCCTTATCCCAATGCTTTGAAACAAATCTTAATACTCCCGCAAGTGAAGCTGGATAAAATTCATTTCCTGCCTCAGTAAGTCTTGTATTTTCATTCGGCTCAATTTTGCCATTTGGGCCAAAAACTTTACGTGTATAGTTTTGTACTCCAAAGAAATCGTCCTCTTTAATGTTTGGAAGGTAGTGAAGAAAATCTTCGTTCCACATCGCTTTCACATATTCTTCGCCACCTGGCTGTGCCTGATAATCATAAAGGGACATAGTAATTCCAATCTTTATATCAGGATTAATTTCTCTTATAACTTGTCTAGCTTTCTCATGGCATCTCATTACAATCAAGTCACCATTCTCAGTACGTGGTGCAAGGAAGATCTGCACCTTTCTTGGGTCAATTCCAAAGGCTTCTCCTGCCGCTCTGTAGTATTTCTCCATGGCGCTTTTTGTATCTACATTAAGACCCACCTGAACGTCTGCATTTGCTGATCTTGCCTCTGCAGAATTGGCCATCTTGGCTTGATATTCCTTCATTACTCTTCCTATCTGCACTCCCATATTAGCTTCATTAATTGTGCAAACATAAGGCATCAACTCTCCTAGCTCAGAAACAATGTATTTAACATAATTTCCAAAATGGTCAATGGTTGTTTCACTTTCCCATCCCCCCTCAGAAATAATCCATTTAGGTGATGAAAAGTGATGTAGTGTTACTATAGGTGTTAATCCATTTTCATAGCAGCATTTTAATACATCTCTATAATGTTTAACTTCCTTCTCGTCATAGTTCCCCTTTGATGGTTCAATTCTTGCCCATTCAATAGAAAACCTGTACGCATTAAAGCCTGCATCTGCAAGCATCTTGATATCTTCTCTGTATCTATTATAATGATCAACTGCATCAAGAGATGGCTCCTTAAAGGTTGATCCAGGAATATTCTCCAATACCCAGAAGTCACTGTTTACATTGTTTCCTTCTACCTGATGGGCTGCTGTAGCAGTACCAAACATAAAATCTTCTTTAAATTTTCTCATTTATAATTCCTCCTTAAACTATTTCAAAGTTCCTTCGTAATCGAACCAGTAAAAGTCTGCAATGTTATCACATATATTTCTAATGCTTACAGACTATTAACACTATAAAACAATTATAAGCCTTTAATTTTTCATCAGTTATGATTTATCCGACTTAAACATTTACATTTCCGACATCCTGTGATTTGATTGCGATGCAATTAAATGAGGAATGATAAGAAAAACAAAAGGCTCGCCTCAGCGAACCTTCACTTAAATCGGATATTGCTATCTATCCATCATGTACTCATATGGTGTTTTAGAATGAATCCTTTTAAACAATCTGCTGAAGTAGGAATAGTTTGCATAGCATAAGAGCTCGGCAATTTCATTGTATTTATAAATATTGCTCTCCATAAGCTCTATAGCAAGGTCCATCTTAATTTTATGAATGTAATCTGTGATATTTTGACCTACCTCATCCTTAAATATTTTTGAGAGATAGCTGCGATTGACTTTGATTGCAGCTGAAACATCCTTTGCATATAAAAATTTAAACTTATTGTTGTGTATATATTCAATAGCCATTTTCACAATAGGCGAGTAGGCTTTCATTGAGTATCTGTTCATTGCCTCAATAAGCTCCTCCACTATTTGAAAGTGCATGTCTGCCATCTCTTTTTTACTTTGGCAATAGGCAATTCTCCTAAAGTATTTTTTCTTTTCAGCCTCTGCTACGTCCTTTGGCAACCCGTTTTTTATTGAGGTTTCCACAAAGGAAGCTATGGTTGATGCTACATAAAGCCTTACAATGTTAATATCCTCATCAATTAATAGTCTTAAATCCTTTATTTGTTCAGCTATGGAAGCTGCATGTCGAACTATTTCTATATTGCCGGCAAGCATTGCGTTCTCCAGGAAGATTTTTAAGGTTGTACTCTTTTCCGAATAATCCTCTTCATACTCCGAACGTATAGAAAGATCCTTTAAAATCTGCTGAGCATCATTCATATATAAAACCTCCCTTAGCAATATTAAGTGATTCGATTGTAGCACAGTTTTTATTATCCAACAACAATATTACATCAAAAACAACAATAGTGTAATTATATCCATTTTAGCTCTGCTAGAATTAGTATACAATACATTACTTATACGGAGGAAACAACATGCTTTACAAAGATACAAACAAATCCATTCAGGAAAGAGTTGAAGATTTACTTGGCCGAATGACACTTAAAGAAAAAGTTGCTCAATTATACTGTTCACTTACAATGGGTGGTGCTGACAACATTAATAACCTTAAGGAGAATTTAAAAGATGGCGTTGGTACCTTAAGTTATTTAAACAGTTCCCTGACAGGCGACAATAAAAAAGACATGGAAACCTTGAAAAACCTGCAAAAATTCTTCATTGAAGAAACTCGACTAGGTATTCCAGCATTGGTTCATAACGAGGGGATAGCAGGTGCACAGATACCAGGAGCAACTACTTTTCCTCAATCAATCAGCGTAGCTTCAACCTGGGAGCCAAAGCTTTCTGAAAAAATGGGAGAGGTAGTTAAAAAACAGCTTATGTCCTTTGGCATAAGGGCTGTACATTCACCTTTATTTGACCTTGGAAGAGATCCAAGATGGGGAAGAATTGGTGAAACCTATGGAGAGGACCCCTATCTTGTTGCACAAATGGGTGCGTCCTATGTTAAAGGTGTGCAAGGCAATAGCGAAGTTATGGCTGGTGCCAAGCATTTCGTAGGCTATGGAAATGCTGAAGGTGGAAGAAATGGCGGTGAACAGCAGATAGGAGAAAGAAAGCTGCTTGATACCTACTGCTTTCCCTTTGAGGCTGCTATTCATGAAGCAAACGTCATGGGTATAATGAACAGCTACGGCATATTAAATGATCAGGCTGTATCTACATCAAAATGGCTGCTTACAGATATCCTAAGAAACAAACTAGGTTTTAACGGGATAGTTGTAGCTGACTACGGAAGCATCACTCATGCAAATGCAAGATACAGAGTGGCTGAAAGCAAGAAGGTAACTGCAATTCAGGCATTAAAATCCGGAATGGATGTTGAACAGCCTAGCAATACGTGCTATCAGTATCTTGTTGAGGCAGTCCAGTCAGGAGAAATAGAAGAAGAGTATATAGATTGCTCTGTAAGACGCGTGCTTGAGACAAAATTCAAGTTAGGCTTATTTGAGAATCCTTATGAAATAGGCGATTTTAATGAAGAAATAAGCAAGATTGAATATGAAGAGTTATCTCAGGAAATTGCTGAAAAATCAATTGTAATGGTAAAGAATCAAGAAAGCATTCTTCCACTTAATAAAAATTTAAAGATAGCTGTTATTGGGCCCTCTGCGGATAACAAAACTAATTTCTTTGGCGGCTATTCCTCTGTTGGAACTGCCAGCACAACCAGCAAAGATTTTGATAAATCAGAGGAAGATAGCTTTCTAAAAGCTGCCTACTCCGCTCTTATCACTGAATATAAAGATACTCTTACGAAGCAAGGAATCATTTTTGAGGACCAACCCTCACCTGAGCAAAAAGAAATGATCCTGGCAGGACTTAAGAAAAGACATGGCAAAGGCAAATCTGACAAGGCTTATGAAACTGCTGAAGAATTTGTTGAAAAATACTATCCAAATTGTAAGTCTGTTAAGGATGTTCTTGAAGGTGAATTCGGTAAGGAAAACATAATATATGCAAAGGGCTGTAATATCCAAAAGGCTATTGATGGCGGAATTGAAGAAGTAAAGGTTGCTGTTTCACAGGCTGATATTGTTATCGCAGTTCTTGGCGGTAAAGAAAGCATGAGAGCTCCAGAAGCAACAGCAGGAGAAAACAAGGATAATGCCAACATTAATCTTGAAAAACCTCAGCTTGAAATGATGGAAGAGGTGTTTAAGCTCAATAAGCCAGTAGTTTCGATCATTGTGGATGGAAGACCTCTGGCAACTCCTTCTGTGAGCAAAAACAGCAAAGCTGTACTATACTCCTGGCTCCCAGCACAGACAGGCGCTCAGGCTCTTGTAAATATACTTACAGGCAAAGCCAATCCAAGCGGAAAGCTGCCTGTAACAATTTTAAAGGATAAAGGCCAAATACCAATGTATAACAGCAGGCTTCCATTCTTTGTAGAAATCAATGATTGGGCTGAATATATAGATAATGACATGAACTCACCTTTGTATCCATTTGGTTATGGCCTAAGCTATACTCAATTTGAGTACAGTAATTTAAAGCTAAATAATATCGTGCAGCCAGACGGAAAGCTAACATTGTCCTTTAACCTTAAAAATATTGGACAATATAAAGGAGACGAAGTTGCTCAAGTCTATATAAGAGATTGTGTAAGCAGCATCGTAAGACCTGTTAAACAGCTTGTAGGTTTTGCACGAGTTAGCCATGATACAAATGAAACAAAAGAAGTTACTTTTGAAGTGGATATGAGGCAGCTGGCTTTCCATGACTTGAATATGGAACAAATAGTTGAACCTGGAAAAATGGAAGTATTTATAGGTGCTTCCTCACAGGATATTAAGCTTCAAGGTTCTTTTGAAATTGTTGGAGAAAAACTTATAGTAGAAAGAAAGGTTTTTTCATCAAAAGTAACTATAAAATAACTGAAAGCGGTAAATAGCCAGTCACATTGACTGCTATTTACCGCTTTTTTAATATATAAAATGCGGCTGCCTTATTTAAGTAAATCAGCCGCATTATTTCTTATTTCACTAGTATTTCTATTGAAGCTGAACCAAGCTCTTCAGTGCTTACAGTAAGCACTGCCTTTCCTTCCTCATAACCTGAACGAACAATTGCAAGAAGTCTTCCCTTATAAGAAGTAAACTCGCCTTTTGTATAGTTTTCATCAGTTACGGGTCTGCCTGTACCAAAGGCTGCAAGTGATACTGCCCCTTCAACCTTTGCTGTTGCCTTTAGTTCAACTGTGGGAACAAGATTTCCTTCTGAGTCAACAATCTCAACTACTGCAAAGCATAAGGATTGTCCGTCTGCTGTAAGTTCATTCTTCTCTGGAGTTATACGGATAGCCGCTGCCTTTCCTGCTGACTTCAATACATCTGACGAAACCTTTTCGCCTGCGCTATAGCTCACTGCTTCTAAAGTTCCTGGCTCATAGTTAAGCTCAAATTTTGCTATGAATCGATTTTCTTTTCCTGCTGGCTTTCTTCCAAGACTCTTTCCATTTAATATAAGCTCAACTTCCTCTGCCGCTGAATAAACCTCTACCTGTACAGGCTTTCCTTCATAGCCTGCCCAACTCCACGCATTTTCACATTCCGGCCATCCCCATCGTCCTAACACCTCTACCTTGCCATGGTTTTTAGGATTTCTGGAGGCAATATAGGTTTCTTTTGAGCCCCATATAATTCTTCTGTAAGCTAGCTGTGGACGTTCAAAGCCGCAAAGGTCAAAGTCTGCATCATTGGAAGTTCTCCATGGGTACTTTGCTATATGGGAAGTTCTAAGAGCAGTAGCAGCGTCTTCAGGGTCTACATATTCCTGTTTTCCGATTCCTGCCTCACCCAGGTAGTCGTAACTTGTCCAAACAAAATCTCCAATTACATGAGGGAAGCGTTCAACATCATTCCAGTATATATCCATTTCTCTAGGCTTGCTTTCGGTGCCGCATATTACTCTACCTGGAAACTTATTTATTGCCTCCTCGTAATGGTAGTTAAGATAGTTATAACCTACTACATCTAATGGTGCAGCAAGGGCTTCTGTATAGTCGCCCCATACTGCTTTTCCAAATGTTGTATCCATATTAATGTTATTTGCTTTTCCGCTTTTAGCTTCATCAAACAAGGATTCATAAAATTTTGCATTATCTTCGTCATCAAGTCCTACAAAGAAGGAACATATGGAATTTGTTATTGGCCGAGTAGGATCAAGTTCCCTTGCAAAGGCAACCAGCCTTGCAGACCATTCATAGCCGTTTGACAAACCGCCGCGCTCTGGTACCTCGTTACCTGTTGACCACATGATAACACATGGATGATTTCTGTCACGCAGAATGAAAGCTTCCATATCAGCTTTCCAGTCCTTTTCAAAGTACTGACTATAATCATGTGTGCTTTTCTCCATAGTCCATACATCAAAAGCTTCATCAATAACAAGCAGTCCCAAACGGTCGCAAGCCTCTAAAAGATCTCGTGACATCGGATTATGTGCAAAACGGATGGCATTATAACCATTATCCTTGTGGACTTTCATCTTGCGGTACTCACTGTCTTTAAAGGATGCAGCTCCGAGGATGCCGTTGTCATGATGCACGCATCCTCCCTTGAGCTTTATTGTGCGTCCATTAAGCATAAATCCATTTTTAGCATCTACAGAAATAGTTCTTATTCCAAATATGCTACTCTCAGAATCAAGAACGGTTTCTTTATCAGTTAATTCAGCAGTAATATTATAAAGCTTTGGAGAGTCAATATCCCAAATATCTGCGTTTTCAACAGCTATGGTAGCTCTACCCACAGCCTTTTCTCCTGCAGGCACATGTACCTTGATTCTTCCAGTACCAACCTGAGATTTACAGCACTCCTTCTCTATTTTTACATCCACCCATAGGTTTGCAGCATCGGCTGTATGATTTTCCACAGTAGTTTCAACAACTACAAAAGCTGTTCCATTCACAATATGTGAG
>JAQZBM010000112.1 GCA_029238945.1 Clostridia bacterium | reverse complement strand
AAAAGAGACTGTATATAGCTAGTGCAAATAACGCTAGACTATACACAGTCTCTGTCATGCTGAATAAAATGAAGCATCTTACTATGTGTCTAGAAAAGATCCTTCCTTCGTCAGGATGACGCACTAGTACTGCCTCTTCAAACCGTTCCACCAGAGACTAGAGACTAGAGACTAGAGACCAGAGACCAGCGACTAGAGACCAGCGACTAGTGACTGACTGTCTCCCCTGTCACCTAATTTATATCCTCTATTACTTTCTCCGTACTGAGCTCCAGCTTCTCCGGATTTTGAAGCAGTCTTTTAAAATGCTTGAAGGCGCTTGCATAGTAAAAACCGTCCACTGTTCTTTCATCTGTTACAATCTTTATATCCACATAGCGCTTCTTTATCGGATTGTAGCTTGCATCCAGAGTTCTCTCAGAATACTTGGCCCCAAAGGCAATGAATATTGAGGTTGTTCCAAACTCATAGATATGATGATATATGGGTTTTATGCCCAGAGAACCCAAATCTGTTATAAAAAAGCTGGTGTGCATCGGGCTTACTTCATTTATAATTTTAGGCATGAGACCATAATAATCCAAGATTTTTAAAAACCAAACAAGAAACTTTACTATAAACCCCGGGCAGCTCATTATAAGCTTGGCTGTCTTGTCTGTATTATTATTTGCTTCAGTATTCTTATTAGTTTCCACTGCCTTATTTATTTTGTCCCTTACATCAAAAATAGTATCATAAGGAGAGAATTTCAACTTTACCGTAGTCTCCCCTCCGGCTTCATTCATCTGCTTCTTGATAGCTAAGGATACCAGTATTTCATTTCTGGCATAAATCTTTTGCCCTGCAACAAACCTGTTTAGTGCCGGCTTATGAGCCATAGTCCTGACCATGGCGGCAATCATAAGGTGCAAAATACCTATGTCCTTTATGCCTTCGCTTCTCTTCTCTTTCAAATAAGCTTCCAGCTGTTCTATGTCTATTCTGTCTTCAAAGTAATTCTGTGCATCCACCTTTGCTTTCATTATATAAGGTATAATCTTATAAAACGGGTCCAAAGTTCTTATACGCCTGCCATCGTATCGGTCTCCCCACCTTTTACTATAAACCAAATTATCCCCCCTAAACATATCACCTGAAAATCAATTAATTTTGTTATTGTATATCTATGACTTATGAAGCTTAGATATTTCACCTGTGATTCCAATAAATTCTATTATGTAGCTAGGTTATCATATCATACATTTTATGTAAAGACATTAACTGGAAACATAAAAAAAATGGACCCACAGCCTAAGCCGTGAGTCTATTTGAAGTACTTGTGGGATTACAATTTAAAGAAGTAAGTAAATCTATTACCTAACCGAAGAAGGCATTTAATATCAATAATTCAACCAAACCAACTGCCCAAGCAATTGTTGTGGTAAAGGACCATACTCTCATCTGTTCCTTCGCTTCCTTGATGCCAAGCATACGAGTTACTACCCAGAAGTAGCTGTCGTTGAAGTATGAGAACAGAAGTGAACCTGTACATGCCGCCAATGCTGCAAATACCGGATTTACATTCAGTGTTGCAATCATAGGAGCTGTTATTGATGCAGCTGTTATCATTGCAACAGTACCGCTTCCTTGAATCAGTCTAATCAATGATGAAATTATGAATGGCAATAATATTGCAGGCAATGCTGTTTGTGCAATCAGTTGAGCAATATAGTCACCGGCTCCGCTGTCGCGCAGAACCATACCTAAAGCTCCGCCGCCGCCTGTAACAAGTATTATTATACCTGCGGATTTTATGCCGTTTTCCATTTGCTCTATTGTTTCTTTCCTTGAAACCTTATTTGTCAAAGCATATATAGCTATTATCAAGCCTATGCCTACAGCGATAACCGGTGAACCGAAGAAGTTGATTATGCTTCTTATGGTACCTTCTACCTTTAGCACTGCACTGATAGTTTGGACAAGAATCAATATTATAGGTACTACAATAGGTGCAAATGAAGCTGTTGCTGAAGGAAGCTTCTCATCATCCTTATCATCTGTATAATGAGATAAGGTTTGTGCTCCGCTCAATCTCACCCAGCCTTCTCCATCTTCACTAGGAATCTGATATATTTGCTTGCCTATATATTTTGCGTAAACTATACCTACAAGTACCATAGGTATACCCATTACTATACCCCAAAGTATTATACTGCCTACACTTACTCCAAATAGGCCTGCAACACCTACAGGTCCCGGAGTTGGAGGTACTAAGGAGTGAGTTATAACAAGACCCAATGCCAGGGAAACACCCAATGTAATTACTGACTTTCTTGTTTTCTTGGATATTGCTTTTGCAAGAGGTGACAGAATAACAAAGCCGGAATCACAGAAAATCGGAATTGATACCAAGAATCCTGTTATTGCCAAGGCTAGTTCTTCACGGCCTTTGCCTAAGCTCTTAATGAAGGTCTTTGCCATTCTCTTGGCAGCGCCTGAGAATTCAAATATTTCTCCCATCATTACTCCAAAGCCGATGATGATACCGATGCTTCCTAAGGTATTACCGAAGCCCTTTGTTATAGAGCCTAACACTCCGTCAACCGGCATGCCTCCCAATACCCCTGTCAAAGCAGCCGCAATTATCAGAGCAAGGAAAGCATGGATTTTCGTTTTCATTATTAAGAAAATTAATAGAAAAATGCTTACTACTAGTGCAAATATCATTTGACTTCCTGATATTACTACACCTTCCATTTATAAATCTCCTCCTTATTTGTTGAACTTTGGTGCATATTCTGCTGCAAGTAAAATTGCTTCTACCATACTAACTTCACTTACTTTACCTGTTCCTGCAATATCGAACGCTGTACCATGATCGACAGAAGTTCTTAAGAATGGTAGGTTGTTAGTGATTGCAATTGTCCTTTCAAAATCCACCATTTTGGTGGCAATGTGTCCCTGGTCATGATACAGTGACAGCACTGCATCATATTTGCCCTTGAGGCCAAAGTGAAATACTGAGTCTGCAGGTACAGGACCCAAAACATTTAACCCCATCTCTTTTGCCTTTTGGATTGCCGGTTCAATTTCTCTTACTTCCTCATCCCCAAATAGTCCGTGTTCTCCGCTGTGTGGATTTAATCCCGCTACTGCCATTTTTGCATCCTTAATGCCCAGTCTTTCCAACGCCTTCATACATCTTTGGATGTAGTCAATCATTCTGTCCTTTGTAACCATATCACAAGCTCTTCTTAAAGAGACGTGTCTGGATAAGAAAAATACTCTAAGGCCATGAACCTGAAACATTGTCAACGGATCCTTTGAATTAGTCAAATCCTCCAATATCTCCGTATGTCCTATATAGTTAATATTGCCTGCTCTTAGAGCTTCTTTATTTATTGGCGTAGTTGCCAATGCATTAATTTTACCTGCCATAGCAAGTTCTACTGATTTCTTTATATAGTCAAAGGCTGCCTTGCCTGCCATAGCCTGAATTTTTCCAATTTGAAGCTCTTTAATATCAACATTGTCCAAATCAATAAGGTTAATTACTCCGGTTCTGTAGTCACCCTCTGAAACATCTGTTATGACTTTGATTTCCATTTGCAGATTGCAAAATCCCAAGGCCTGCTCAATAACCTTCTTATCTCCTATAACCACAGGTTTCGATACTTGATTCACTTTCTCATCTGCTAATGCCTTTACTACTATCTCCGGTCCAACTCCAGCCGGGTCTCCCATCGGAATTCCGATATAACTTCTGTCCATTACTGCTTCATCCTTTCAAATAATTACTTTTTATCACCATATACAAACTCAGTTGATATCTTAGTCAGAAGATAATCAACACATTTTATCAATGCATGGGAATCTCCAACCAAACCGCCCTTAGTTATAATAGGCATATGGTCGTATTTACCTTGAACAATCCTTCCGTATGCTGCCAAAGGTAAAACCTCGTCCTTTACTGATATGCCGGCAGAGCCAAGCTCCTTACATACTGCCACCGTCACATCCCCGCCGCTGGTATAAAGTCCTCCGATTGCAGTTCCGCTTTGCTGCAATACCAGCTTAGTGATTTCTGCCAAGCCGTCTGAAATCAACTGCGCAACTTCATCCTCAGTAATTCTGAGTCCTATTGCTATTGCCCCTAAGTCCAATACCTCATCCTCGTCACTGGTAGTTATCATGCCGATAATCTCATATTCATCCATTTCCCTTAAAAGCTTTTCACTGACTCTTTTTATCTCTTCACTGCGAGTATCCTCATAAATCAGCTTTTGGGAATCAACATGCACTAGTAATGGGTCGTGGCTCACTTTTAGCTCATCTATCTGCCTTCTGGTAAGATTACTCACACTTCCGACAGTAAGAAGAACCTTTTGTCCTCTTCCCTTAGCCGGCTTCGGTACCAGTTCCTTTACCATAGCAGCAGTAAATGGTCCAGGGTCTACTGCAACAACAGACAGACCGGTCTCTTTAACAGCCTTTGCTATTATTTCTATATCCTCATCAGTGGTAGCATCCATTACTATAACTCTGTTTCCCTTGCCCTTCTCAGCAATAATGCTTTGCTTTAAGGCTTCAATTCCCTTAAATATTCTGTCCAGTGGGATATAGCCTACCTTATACTTTGTCTGCCCCTCAATAAGACTTTGCACACAAGACGTGTGCACCGGCGTCTTAGGGTCCTTAGCTACATCAGTCTTTTCCAGGGGTACGGAATTTACCATTAAAAATCCGCCTATTGTAACTCTTCCCGAGGTTGGAAAAGAGGAGACCATTATAGCTATGACATCCTCCCCCAAGGTGTCAAGCACCGCATCTACTTCTGCACCTATGTTTCCTCTTAAGGTACTGTCAATACGCTTAGTAAAAAACTTAATGTTATCATTTTTGAAAAACTCAGCTACGCTCGCCACTCTACTATAAGCATCATCTCTTGAAATAGCCCTGCTGTCAGTGCTAATAGAAATTATGTTAAATGCATCCCCATCCTCCTTGGAATAAGCTTCCAGTCTAAGAAATGTACATGCTTTGTAGCCCTCCTTAGCCAGTAAAACGCTAGTCGCATTTGCTCCTGTCAAATCATCTGCAATTATAATTACATCAGGCACTGATAAACCTCCTATACCGCTTTAATTTTAATTCCGTTACTTTGTATTTTCTCCAATAAGTTTGTATTAATTCCTAAATCTGTTATTATATAATCCAGTTCATCAAGGGAACATATTTTTGCAAAGCTTCTCTTACCGAATTTAGTATGGTCAGCTGCTAAAATCACTGTCTCTGCAGACTTAATCATTTGTTTTTTAATCTCAACCTTTTCTATTGTAGGTGTTGTCACGCCAAAATCTGCATCGATGGAGCTGGCACCCAGAAATGCCACATCCGCATATACATTTTGTAGAAACTCTCTAGCCTGAGTACCTGAACATGCACCTGTCATGCTCTGTATTATGCCTCCTGTGCAATATACCTCAATATTCTTATACTGAGATAAGAAGGCTGCTATAAGCAAATCAGTTGTGATAACCTTCAGCTTCTTAAAATCTACCAGAAGCTTTGCGATTTCCATGCTAGTTGTTCCTGCATCAAGAATTACTGTGTGTCCATCTTCTATTAAGGTAATTGAGAACTGTGCTATCCTTTTTTTCTCATCGATGTACTCTTTGGTCTTTTGATTATAAGGAGTTTCATCTGTTAGAACGCTGTGGGAGACAGCTCCCCCGTGTGTTCTTGTTATCAGATTATTGTCTTCAAGGTATTTCAGGTCTCTTCTTATGGTCATTGGCGAAGTCTTCAACTCTTTTGCAATGTCCTCTACTATCAGGCTGCCCTTTCGATTTATATATTGGACTATGAAGTTTCGTCTCTCTGCTTGAAGCATAATATTCACCATCCCTATAATATTTGTTGCTTTATGTTCGTTTATGTTTTTATGTGTTGTTTAATAACATTATATTGTTCGTTTATGACAAGTGTCAATAAATATTGTGAATTTTCATTGTTTATTATTTGTCATACAGCATACAAAATATCTTGCTTATTTTAAGTATTGCTAAATAGCGTCTAATAAATATACAGAGCAAAAAACAGAAGGAGCTGCCTTCTTATCATATAAGGCAGCTCCTGTTTTTTTATTCTTCTTTATTTGCGCTTACTTCAGACAGCAGCGGAGAGTACATCATGAGAGCATGATTCTCGGCTATATATTCATCTCGAATTAAATCATCATTATTATCAAAGACACGTCTGAATATCTCATTATGTCTTACATACCCGCCCCAATACTCCTGGCTGATCCAATGCCGCTTCTCATATACCTCATAAGTCAGCCCGCTATCTTCAGTGGTTCTCCATTCGCCATGGAGATAGTCTTCATCAAGATATAAATGAAGCTGATAAGTTCTGTCCGTATCATTGTAAATCTGCAGGTCTCTATAGTTATAGACGCAGGTTGCCCCGCTTCCAAAGGGCTGTGTTCTGTTGACATCAGGAAATACGTCGAAGCTGTGTCTGTAGCGCTCGATTACCTTAAGGGGAGAATGCAGCGTCATCCAATAAATCAGGTTGGACAACTGACACATACCTCCTCCTACTCCAGACTTGAAGCCTCCGTAGAAAAGCACCATGCCCTCCTTGTAGCCCTTTGCCTTTGTGGGCCTTCCGATAAGTCGCCAATATGAAAAGGTTTCCCCCGGCTTTACCATAATTCCGTTTAACTTCTCTACCGCAAGCTTTAAATTGCTTATCTTATTGTACTGCATCCACATATCTACATTTTTAAGCTTTCTTAGCAGCGGGGTCTTATGGATAAAAGCTATGACAGGCAAGTATGCCTTATTGATTTCCTTAGCAAATCTGACATTGCCGAAGTGCCAATATAAATATCTTCTGAAGGTATAATACAGCTTACCGACAGCTATACGGGCTCTGCTTCTCTTCTTGGGCCTTAATGTCTCCAATACTCTTCCCCCTCATTATCAAGCGCGTTATATTTTTATTATTCTATTTTTATATTAAGACTCCTCTGATTATTATCGATATTTGTGTATAAAATAAATAGAAGGAGGTTTGTTTATGGATGAAGGTCTAAATCAAGAACTGCTGGATAAGCTTACAAAGGTTTGTATTTGCAAGGGTATATCCCGTTCCTCAATAAAGTCGGCAATTGCCGGAGGCGCCGCTACTCTTGAAGAGGTGCAGAAGGCAACAGGCGCAGGCTCCGGAAGCTGTGGAGGCAAAAGGTGTACTCCAAAAATTTTAGAGCTTTTGAGCTCAAAAAATCAATAAAAGCTAGAAACACGTCTAGCTTTTATTGATTCATCCCAAAAACTAAAAATAAATATCGGAGAACTCTATGTCAAGTGCTTGTATAAATCTGGTATCAACAAACTCCATGCTTGTTTCTTCCTGTTCCTGATTTTCCAGCAAACTTATGGGCAGCTCTATTTTAAAGGTACTTCCTTGACCCACCTTGCTGCTTAAGCTTATTTTCCCGCCGAAGCCTTCAACCAAAAGCTTCACTAGGCATAAACCGATTCCGGTGCCCTCTGCCTTTCTTGTATAGGTACTGTCAACCTGCCCGAATCTCTCAAAGATAATTTCCTGTTTCTCCTCCGGTATCCCTACTCCCTGGTCTTGTATTTCAATGTTTATATTGTTCTTACACTTGCAAAGCCTTACTTCAATGTCCTTACCCTCAGGTGTGAACTTAATTGAATTGGAAAGCAGGTTCAGTATGATTCTCTCATATTTTTCCTCATCCAAGGCAATTAACATGTACTCAAACTCAGAGACGAAGCTAAGATTAACGCCCTTTTGCTGAGCATATACCCTTACGGACTCCACAATTGACCTTGTGATAAAAACTATATCTACATTTCTTTTAGCAACCTTCAAATGGCCGGCATATGCTTTTGTCAAATCAAGAAGGTTGTTAACCAGTCGCAGCTGTCTATAAGTATTCTGTTTGATTTTGTCCAGGAACATATTGGCTTTTGGCGATAATTCCTTGCCGCATATAAGCTCCATAGCCTGCAATGCAGAATTTATAACAGTCAAAGGGGTTTTAAACTCATGAGAAATCAGAGATAGGAACTCATCCTTCATATTAATCATTTTCTCAAGATTTTCCTTATCCTTCTTTTGAGCCTCCAATAAAAGCTGCTGCTGCTTTCTGAACAAAACCTTTTCCGTCACATCATTCAGCATGATTGCCAAGTACCTAATCCGATTGTCAATCATAAGGGGAGTAATAGAGCGGTCAACATACTCCTCTTTGTTGGCCAGCAGATTCATGCTCTTATATTCATATACCTGATATGTCCTGCCTGTCTCCAGCACCTGCATCCAGGCTTCCTTCATGCGGCTTTTCTCCCAGCCATATGAAAACTCATAAATTTTCTTCCCTGTAATATCAGTGCATCCATATCGTCTCTCAATTATATCCTTATACTTCTGATTGGCTGTTAATAGAGTGAAGTCATCCGCACTAAACAGTGCCATTCCATAGAAGTTATCTTGTATCTGCTGGAATAGAAAGGGAAACCTTTCCTGCACCCTTGTGCCCGGAATTTCTTTAAAAGCAAGATAGCTTTTATTTGCTTCCCTATATAGATTAATATTAACCTCACGGTACTTATGTTTCTTTGTGAATATAAAATATGCGTGATTG
>JAQZBM010000111.1 GCA_029238945.1 Clostridia bacterium | reverse complement strand
ATTTGTTCGTTCTGATAAAATAGTCGCCTTAGAGCCTATAGAAGAGGAACGGGGTCCAGGAAGAAGAACCAGTGTTTATGTTGAAGACTTGGATCATCCAATTATAGCTTCACGTACCGAGAATTCCATATTAGGCAGTATCACAGAGGTTCCGAGAGAGGTACTGGAATCCGCCGCTGCCTTTGAACTGCTGCAGGATATATATGATGATATCCAGCTCATCGGCCCTATGCTTAGAAAGAGTATCAAGAAGGAAGCTAATCTGGATTTAGACAAAATTGCCAAGAAGATAGAGGAAATCCTGAAGCATGAAATCGACTTTGAAGGAGCAAACTTGTCATAGGACTCATGTAAAAACGCCCTGCTGTTATCAGCGGGCGTTTTGCATTAGCGACCATTTATTTATATATATCCCCTCTTGGTATACTTTCAATTGCTTCAACTATTCTACGACTTGTATTTTTGTCATATTCACCAAGTGTCTTATATGCATTTTTAAGGTATATAAAATTACGCATATTAATCACCTAATAATTCTTTCACTTTCTCTGAAGATACCCTTTCATCTTCTTTTCTAAGGTTCCACAATTCTACTTCCTCATTTTCATCTAAATTTAGCATACTAATCTCCTCTAGTGCTTCAAGCTTCATATCATCGAAGCTCATACAAAGGATATAGGGCATCTTGTCTGCTATTGAATGGAAGCCCTGGTATCCAAAATCAGGCTTGAAATAACTAATTATTGTGCTGAGCGCTGTACCGTGGGTTGCAATTGCTATGTTCTTTCCCTTTTCAGCAGCTAGTACCTCAAGCAGGGCAGAAATATTTCTCTCCTGCACCTCTCTCAGGCATTCACCATCCTCCAGTTTATACTCAAAATCCGCCCACTGGTTTTGAGAAAAGGACTTAAAATCCTCTACCCAAGTTCCAACACTGCGTTCGCGGAAGTCATGGATAGTTTTTATCTCCAATCCGCTGAACTCGGCGAAATCCATAATTGTATCTACCGTCCTTTTGTAAGGGCTTGAATATACAGTAGATATGCCTTTATCAGCTAATGCCGCAGTAACCTTTTTTGTATCCTGCAGTCCCTTCTCAGTCAAAGGCCTTGTCATATCATCCCTATTTGTATAATCAGGTTCTGCGTGTCTAACAAAATATACTTTAGTTCCCATGTATGTCTTTACCCCCATTATATCTCTGTTCTTTATAGTTTGAATCTTTCTTTTATGATTCTCGCTGTTTCTTCCGGACTTAGGGAGGTGTTATTTATTCTAATATAGTTCTCTCGCTTAATTTCTCCTTCACAGGAGTTTAATCTGTGATTCTCATATGTTTTGAGTAAATCCCTCTCCGAACGCTCTATATCCCTTTTTGTAGGCTTCTGCTGAAGTCTGTGGGGGCTTTTGTTGCGCTCAAGCCTTTCATCCAAATCCGCTTCCAGCTCTACAAGATAGGTCTCCCCGCCTTTTGATTCAAAAAGTCTGCACACTTCCTCTACATAATCCCAATCTGATTGGAAATCAAAAGCCCATACATAAGTAAATATCAAGCCTTTCAAATCACTATTTGCTACCTCCTTGAATATTTCCTCCCTAAATAGCCCAACCAGTCTTTTCCCTGCTTCAGTACCATAGTTAAAAAAAGGAGCTACCAGTTCAATGGTCATATGGTTGTGAAACAGCTTCAAGCCTGTTATCTTCTCCAGTTCTTCTCCTACAGTCATTTTACCCACTGCCTGTGGTCCAAATATCAAAACAAACTTCATAAGTCCTCCTCTATGACAAGCCTTCTGCTTATCCATTTTACTTTCACAGTTTTTAAAGCTATATAATTTTAGTCAAGCTTACTTATACTAACGTCGCCTTCACCTTTAATTGTCATTGAAAATTCTCCGCCTGCGTCATTGCCGACAACCTTTATCCGGCTCTTTCCATTCTCCATATCAAGCTTAATGCTTCCATTGCTGTCACCTTCAAATAAAACCTCAACCTCGTCCTCAGGATTTATCAGCACGCATTTAAACTTCCCTTTTTCTACCTCTGAAGTATAATCGATAATTACCTTACTGCTTCCTTCTGATTTGATTTCATATAATGTTTCCATACCATTGAAGGTTCCGAATTTGATACTGCTTTCTTCATTAATACTGCTGCCTACCCTCGAAACATAATTATAGCTGTCTGCTTTATCTGCAATTGCCTCATTGTTATCATATAAGCCTTTTTGGTAGGATGAGGCGCCGGAGCAGCCGGCTTGTAAAGCAATCAGCAAAATCAATGTTATAAATAATACTATCTTCTTTTTAACCATGATGTACTTCCTTTCTAGTAATGCCATTTATTTTATATAGATACTCGTCATTTATCTGAGCTCAACTGTGTTACCACAAACTCCCCAAAGCTTGTGTAGTCCTTGTTTCCTTCCCGGAACATTGGAGGCTCCCAGGTATCATCATACCAGCAGGCTATCCAGCCTATATTGTGATTGTTTAGATATTCCATGAAGGGCTTCCCGTATGATTCTGCTGTACCTATCAAAAATCCCTGCTTCGTTTCTCCTCTGTTTTCATCCATAAATCCCCATTCAGTTATTATAACAGGATATTTTTCGGATGCCTCTCCAAACAGCTTATCCCATTTAAAGCTCTGATGGGACGGATATATATGGGCTGCATAAGCAACATTTTCATCTTTCACTGGCTCATCAACAGCCCAGGATAAATTGCTTGAAAACTCGGGACTTCCTACTATTATCAATTGTTCTGCTTGATTCTTCCTTATTTCATTTACTATATCTTGGGCATTTTTTCTCCAAGCATCAGAATCAATGTTTTGAGGCTCATTAAAGATTTCAAATATGACATTGGGTGTGTCTTTAAAATATGATGAGACCTCTCTCCAAAATTCCAATGTAGCAGCCTTTGCATCTACTTCATAGGGCATCTCCTGCCCCCTGCCTGTTTCAATATTTCCTATGCAATGCCAATCAATTATAATGTACATTCCTTGTTTCCCAGCTTCTTCAACTATAGGGCTCAAGTTTCTCCACATATAATCCTTATCTCCAAGCCAAAAATCTGGATGAACAGGTATCCTGACAATATTAGCTCCTGTCTTGTTAATGTCTGAGATTAGCTCTTCAAATAAACTACTTTTTAGCTTATTCCTTGCTCTCAGCTTCGCAGGGTCAATAGGCATTACACCCCTTAGCAAAACCTCTTCTCCATCTTCATTCTTTAGACTGTTTCCCTCTGCCTTTAATTGCTTTGGAAATTTGGAGATATCGTCGCTTGTGAATTTTTCTGTATGCTTTACCGGCAGCAATATCTGTGCATTCTCCGAGAAAATCATGATTCCTGCTAAAGCAACTACTAAGACTGCAAATACAATACCTAAGGAAATGATTACCTTTCTTAACATAAGAATCCCCCTTAAAATAAGTCTTGAGATTTCCTGTAATAACCTCTCATTGTCTTGCAGTATATTTGAATGTCTTTTGTGTAAGTCTGCTATTTAAATAAATGATACCAAAATTTGCTACTAAGTTAAATATTAAATCTGGCCTTTCAAAAGATTTCATATACTATATAATACCAAATTCTGCTATAGATACAAAATAATATATAGTTAAAGTCAACTATGGTTAACATATTTGTATTAAGATTTTTATTGATATTATACATATAAATAACCTTTACATTGTTTGCATCCATTGACTCAATTTTACATAATGATATATAATCTTTAATGTTGCAAAAGCTTAATATATTAGGAGGAACTATGAAAAAATTAATAGCACTTATTTTAACAGCAATAATGTTGATTTCACTATCGGGGTGTTCAGCAGATAATCAGCCTGCAGCTGATAAAGCAGAGAAGTCCGTATTCAAAATCGGAGCTATTCCTGACCAGAATGCAGCTGATTTAAATAGAAATTTCGGAGCTATGGCTGAGTATCTTAGCAAGGCCACCGGCTTACAGGTTGAGTTTGTACCCTCTGTAGACTACGCAGCCTTAGTCACAGCCTTTGAAAGAGGCGATATTCATATGGCATGGTTTGGCGGGCTCACCCATGTTCAGGCGAGAAGCCTTGTGCCTGAAGCTGAGGCTATAGCCCAAAGACCGAGAGATGAGCAGTTCCACTCTGTATTCATCGTACAGAAGGAACTAAATGTTGACAAACTGGAAGACCTGAAGGGATTAAGCTTTACCTTTGGAAGCGAAAGCTCTACCTCAGGGCACCTGATGCCTCGTTATTTCCTAATGGAAGCTGGTCTTGACCCAGCCAAGGATTTTGAAGGCGCACCAAACTTCTCAGGCTCTCACGACAATACCTACAATCTTGTTCAAGCAGGAACCTTCAAGGCAGGAGCTCTTAATGAAGCTGTTTGGGAAAAAGCCGTAGCTGAAAAAAAGGTTGATTTGAACAAGGTAAAGGTTTTCTATACCACACCAGCATATTATGATTACAACTGGACAATTAATAGTAACGAATATGTAGACAAGGTGTTTGGTGAAGGAACCAGACAGAATGTCAAGGAAGCCTTACTATCCATGGATAACGACCAAGCCGACATACTGGCACTTTTTCAAACTGATAAGTTTATAGAAGCAAATAATGAAAACTATCAGGCAATAGAAACAGTAGCAAAAAAGATTGGTATTATAAAATAATGGGAGAATACAGCATGTCATCGAAACAAATGTTTGCATTAAATAATATATCTAAAAGCTATGGGGAGATGAAAGCATTGTCTTCCCTTTCTCTTATTGTTGAGAAGGGTGAGATGATTGCCATAATAGGTCCAAGCGGTGCCGGTAAAACCACCCTTTTAAACATACTGGCAAATATCATTAAGCCGGATGCCGGTGAAATGACAGTAGATTCAAAGCCTTTGACCTGCTATAAAACGCCTAAGCTTTTTGCTCATAAGGTAGGCATAATTCGTCAGCAGTTCGATTTGATTGGTCAACTGCCTGTGATTCAAAACGTACTGGCAGGACGCTTGAAGGATTGGGGTCTCCTCAAATCCCTCATCTCTCTTATTTTGCCGCAGGATAAGGTACAGGCTGTCAAAGCGCTGGAGCGTGTAGGTCTTTCAGACAAAGTATATGAGAGAACAGCAAATCTATCTGGCGGTGAACAGCAAAGGGTAGCCTTGGCAAGACTGCTGGTTCAGAAGCCTGAAGCTGTACTGGCGGATGAGCCGGTAGCTTCCCTGGACCCTGCCAGAGCCGAGGATGTGCTTTTCATGTTGACAAAGCTGGCAAAGGAGGAAAATCAAACTCTGATTGCCTGCCTGCACTCAGTAGAATATGCGCGAAAATATTTCAAACGTATTATTGCGTTGAAGGCAGGCCAAGTTTACTTTGATTTGCCTGCTGAAGAGTTGAAGGACGAGCTTCTAGCCTCTTTATACAGCTTGGGAGATGAAAGCTAATGAAGAAAAGAAATTATCTGACTCTGTTTCTTACCTTGATTTTTCTCATGAGCTTTGCTTCAGTGGGGTGGAGCAAAAATCTCTTTCACTCAGGCGGCTCCTCGACCATGCTGCAGATTCTGAAGTCTTTGCTAAACCCAAATTTGTCACCGGAGTTACTAAAGCTTGCCTTTGAGTCATCATGGATAACAGTAGCTTATGCAGCTGCCGGTATATCCTTGGCCCTTATTATCGCCTTTGTGCTGGGCATACCTGCATCCGGTGTACTGACAGAGAGTACCTTTGGTAAATGGATGTCCTTCACTGTTTTCAGAGGGATTTTAGGCTTTATGCGGTCAATACATGAGCTAGTCTGGGCATGGCTGTTTGTCGCAGCTATAGGGCTCTCTCCTTATGCCGCCATATTTGCCTTAGCTATCGCTTACGGCGGTGCTCTGGGCAAAATCTTTGCTGAGCTTTTGCAGACTGTTCCGCAGGAGCCTATCAAGGCTTTACGCTCTGCCGGAGCATCCAAGCTGCAAATACTTATATACGGATATTTACCTCAAGCCCTTTCAAATATGGTAAGCTACTCCATGTACAGATTTGAATGTGCCATACGCTCCTCTGCAATAATGAGCTTTGTAGGCTTGGGAGGCTTAGGCTATCAAATCCAGCTTTCTCTTACAGAGCTGAGATACAATGAGGTATGGACATTTTTGTTTTTCCTGATAGTAATAGTTTCAGCAGTAGATTTATGGAGCAGCCTGCTTAGAAAGAAAATGGCAGAAGCAGCTGCCTCAAGGCTGAGCTTTGTAAAGCTCTCAACTGTTGCATTGGCAGCTATAGCTGCAGCATCCTGGATGTTCATATATATAGCAGAAGCTGCCAGTCTTCTGGATATATTTAATGCAAAAAATCTTGAGCATACAAAGGATTTCCTAAGCGGTCTTCTTGGAATCGGACAGGCGGAGCCAGCTTTCTTCAGCTTAGAGAGCTGGAAAAATGCCATCAGGCTTGCCGCAGAAACCCTGCATATAAGCATTATTGCTATCGGGCTCTCTGCTGCAGGCATGCTCCTGACTGTAATTCCGGCTGCCCGAAATGCCGCTGAAGGAACACTGACACTGAAAAGAAAATGGTACAATTGGCCGCTGTACCTTTTCACCAGCGGCTTATATATAATTTCCAGGTCTGTGCCTGAGCTGGTATGGGCAATGATAATTGTTTACATCCTGAAGCCGGGTATCTTGCCCGGTGCAATAGCCCTAGCCCTTCATAACTTTGGGATATTGGGTAAGCTTTGTGCCGAAGTAGTTGAGGATTTGGACCTTAGACCCGTTCGAAATCTTGCTTCCAGCGGCGCCTCATCGGGGCAGATACTTGTGTATGGTGTTATCCCTGCCGTCATGCCAAAGCTTCTTTCTTATATACTGTACAGATGGGAAGTTATAATCAGGACTACCATTGTAGTGGGCTTCGTAGGTGCCGGCGGCTTAGGCCAGCAGTTTAAGCTGAGCATGAGCTGGTTCCACTATACCGATGTGACTCTGATACTTATTTGCTATCTTTTGCTGGTTGCTTTGGTAGACTTGTTTTCAGAAGGCTGCCGTAGGATTATCCAATAATTCGCAAAATCCACTTCACTTTATGCACCTGTTATATTAATATGATTTTATAGGGGGTGCCGCTATGTATAATGATATTGTACTTGATCATTTATCTGATCCAAGAAATGTTGGAGTAATTGAGAATGCTGATGGGATAGGTCATATCGGAAATACTGCCGATGGTGACAAAATCACAGTCTATATAAAAGTAGAAAACAATGAAATAGCTGATATAAAGATTAAGGTTTTTGGATGCGGTGCGGCAATCGCAGCAGCCAGTATGATGACCGAGCTGGCTCTGGGTAAAACCCTTGATGAAGCCTTAGAAATAACCAATGATGCTGTTGCAGAAGCCTTGGGAGGTCTCCCGGAGCATAAGCTCCTATGTTCAAACATTGCAGCGACAGCCCTTCATAATGCTATCAGAGACTATAAAAAACCTTAACAGAATCAAATTGTCTAGGGGGTAACGGTATGATACTGGAAAAGGAACAGATACATAGATATATGAGGCACATAATAATGCCTGAAGTCGGCGGAGCCGGACAGAAAAAGCTCCTTGGCTCCTCTGTTTTAGTTTACTGCAAAGACCTTCACCACACTGCATTTATGCTATACTATCTTACTGCCATGGGTATTGGCAAGATAGACTGTATCGCAGATAATGCAGAGGATAAGCAGGATTTGCAAAATAATTTAAAAAGGCTTAATCCGGACAGCAGCTTTTCTATAGTAAATGCAAGCAGCGTTGGAAGCAATTATGATGCAGTTATTCTGCTTAGCAAACTCATAGATGCTGCAACTGTTGATAAGACTGCAGCTAATACTCCAAAAATACTTGCAGCTGCAAAGGGTGAGACATGCTTGGTAAGGACAGTGATAGATGACAGCGAGCTTTCTTCAGCCCTTAATGAGCTAAAGGATTTCTACAGCAGCAATACTGCAGAGGAATCCCTGTTCTACTTCCCGGCCGCCAGTCTTGCAGGTTTGCTTGCTGCAATCGAAGCAGTAAAGTCTATATTAGGAATAGGTAAATGCTTCGATAAGCCTCTGTATATTAATCTGCTGGACTATACCTTCTCAAATAGCCCTATCAATCAAAATGCAAGCATTTCCATAGATAAAGCAACTTCAGACAAGCTAAGGAATGCCAAGGTTCTTATTGTAGGCAGCGGCGGTCTTGGTTCCCCGGCAGCCTGCATGCTTGCGCAAATGGGTATAGGCAAGCTTGGACTTGTGGACTTTGACACTGTAGACATCAGCAACCTAAACAGGCAGATTCTGCACTCAACAGATAGAATCGGAATGCCAAAGGTAAAATCAGCCGAAAGCTTTTTGAAGGCATTGAATCTGAACCTTGAAATATGCACCTATGAGCAGAAATTCTCCAAGGAGAATGCAGAAGACTTGGTTCAGGACTACGACATAATAGTCGACGGCTTGGATAATCTTCCAACCAGATACCTGCTGAATGATACCTGCTATTTTTTGAAGAAACCCCTTATGGAAGCTGGAGTGCTTGGTTTCAATGGACTTGCAACTGCAATTATACCTGATAAAGGTCCTTGTTACCGCTGCACCTTCCCGGAGATAGCGGATAACGGCTCACTACCCTCCTGCTCTGAAACAGGAGTATTAGGCGCTGTACC